>JAYVXN010000263.1:0-5552 GCA_043785085.1 Bdellovibrionales bacterium
ATTCCATTTTAGGAAAAATTCGTGAAGCAAGAATTCCGTAAAAACCATTGTGGTTGAGCTGGCATGCATCCACCCGAACATTGGTCGCTGTTCTAAAAATAAATGGTTGAATCCGGGAACACAGTCAGTTTTGTGCCGTTTATCCTCGGGGCCCGGAATCAGCGTTGCTTCTGAAGACAGACCATTTCTTCAGGGTGCTACCGGAATCCCGGTGTGCCCCTTTGGCTACTCGGTCAAAGATGGCAAGCTTACGTCGGTCGTAGACGATGGGTCCATTGGGGGTGTCGAGCCGAGTCTCCTGGTAACCGTTACGATAGCCCTTAAAGGCCTCTCCATGTTGATAATAGGACCGGCCTAAGTGTTCACTGATCTCGCCCGCAATCGCGTGCTTCAAAAGTAGGCCACCGCCAAGCTGCAGCAAACTCATCAAGCTCATGGTGCTGATATCGACATCATCGAAATTAAATTGAACGGCTTTTGCTGGATCTTGCTTGCCTCGCTTGAGGTCTTCTGGTTTGACTGGCATTGGGGACTTCTCCTGTTATTATATATGGTTGTCGTCAAGCAGCACCCATTTTGGAGAGTTCCCGCTTTTTTTCAAATCAAATTTCCACCAGCCGCGGGACGCGGCCGGAAATATGCGATGACCCATGCACGCGAAAAAATCGGTCAAGATTACGGTCGGCGTATGGAGGAAGACCATTCGAAAAGCCTTCGCCGATCTTAAATCTTTGGCAGCGCGCAAAGGCGTTTCACTTCCAACTCACACGAATCCCACTCTTCAAGGCGTAATCGATTATTTTAAGCTCTCAAAATCAAAAGACTGGGATTACGACTACGTGACGTATGAAATCGGAGATCACAAAGGTGACATCAAGGAATCGCACGATGAAATGAAGAAAGGATCCGACCCTGATATTAAAAAAAATGCCGCAGACGAAATTCCAACTCTTCAAAATCACCTCGACCTGGCCCAAAAGGCAAGCGACGATCTTGAAAAACGATAAAATCGTCGAATGGCCGATTTTTCAGCCGACATCCGAAAGCTGCCTGCCAGAATCCACGTCTTTAAAAACGAAATCGCCGCCCTGGCCCTTGGGATCTTTATTCACATAAACAATTTTTATTCCGGTTTGCTTTTCAAAAGCAGGTCCGATTTTTTCCATGATGTTCACCATGGCTGAAATTCTGGCTGAATACCTAATTTCTGGGTTGGCTCGCGTGACCGACGCAAATAACAGCACCACGGCCGAGCTTTTGAATCAATGCGCTCCCCTGATAACAAAAAAAGTCAGTGCTACCCAAATGCTGAACAGGCTCTACTCTCGCGCATTGCGCTTTTGCCGATGTGGGAGGCCGACAGATAGCGATGCGGGCTTTCTATATCATTGATATCAGGGGGTGTTTTGGAATTGGTGAGGGTTTTAAAGGATGTGTGTTTGCCGTTGTAGTTACCTCAAACCGCGCATGATCTTTGCACCGTAGTACGCTTGGAGGTCCGAATGTGCCAGGCTACATGGCTGGTCATAGCCATCTTTCAACTCGCACTTTTATCACGTGTCCTGCCGGAGCGATGGATGACCTCTATCGCGTCAGTGTCGAGGCTCTGCGTCCGACACAATCGAATGTAGGAATGATCGAAGTCAACCGCAAGGCTTCGAAGCTAAGTTCGTTGAGCAAGAAGGAACTGAAATCGTATCTACGTGAAAATCCAGTGCCGGTTGTGCTCGGTCCAGGTGGCGAGATGTATGCGATTGATCATCATCACCTATGCCGGGCAGTTATGAAAATTGGTCGCGATAAGGTCTTCGTGAAAATCGTCGCTGACTTCAGCGATCTAAGTCGGCAGGATTTTTGGAGTGAGATGATTCGCCGAAACTTTGTTTACCTCAAAGACCAAAAGGGTCGCAACATTGAAACGCGAGATCTGCCGAAGTCCATGAAAGATCTGAAGAACAACCGCTACCGCAGTCTCGCTGGCGTGGTGCGCCGGCTGGGTGGATTTTCAAAAGACCGAAGTCCGTCTGCCGAATTCGTCTGGGCGGAATTTTTTAGAAGTCGGATCTCCTTCGACTATGACAAAGGCAAGACAGCCTTTAACAAAGCTGTCAAACAGGCGCTTAAGATCGCTCAGCAACCAGAGGCAAGGAGTCTGCCTGGCTACCGTTACCAGTGTAGGGATTTTTTCACAAAACCAATAACTAAATTGACCGCCCCGATTTTAAACTGAGGCCCAGAAATGATCATGTTCATCGAATTTTTATCCGAAAAAAAATGCGCGACCGCAAAATCCTATTTTAATTCTCTCCTGGCCGCCTTTGTTCTGCTTTTAGGATTCGCTTTTCCGCACGTCTCGATTGCGCAAGGAAGTTCGTGCACGGATATTTTTTCCGTTGAACGGACAGAAAACACGACCACCGTTGCGCCTTTGAATCTTGCAGCTATGGTGCGCCTGGCACTAGGGAATGAATCGCTGCGATCCTTTTCACCACTTCAGCGTACGGTGTTCTTCTTTATGAGAAAGTCGATTCATAAAAAGGTCGGCGAAGCCTGTCGAGAAGCAGGATGTACAGAGCAAGATGTGGCTCGCATTGTTGAAACGTCGATTGTCGATTCAATGCGAAAAATTGATCATTACAAATCCAGTGCAAGACGCATCCGTGGTTATGCTGTGTTGACGGGCTTGTCGGTAGGAGTGGCGGTCATGAGCCACTATGTAAAAGACAGCCTCCCAGCCGGAGACGCCTGGCTTTCAGATTTCGTCACAATCGCAAGTTCAATTGGTCTCTACAAACTCGGAGCGCCGCTATGGGATCATATCGGTGGTATTGCCTCACGAGGAGCATTTCGCATTAAAGACGGTAAAAGCTTTTTTCGAGAGGCAGAGGAGATGGCGCGCTACGAACGCGGAGGCCAGATCCTTCAGGAGAAGATGACGTTGCGTGAACAACAAGAGACGGCCCGTATCGCCGGATTGTTAAATTCCACCGAATCAACTTTCACGGCGGCCATTGAATCGATCCTTTCAAAAGATCCAAGCAAAGGCGGCATTGAGCGGGCGGCCGCACGGATTGCGAATACGGCGATCAAGACGCGAAAATTCTTTCCGGAAGTTGCGTTTGATGATCCCGATATGACCCGAACCATTCAAATGGTTTTTACAACTACTCTTCCAAATGACGGAACACGCGAACGTCTCTATGAACTTGTCATCGCAGCCATCCAAGCCTATGATCCAGCCTTTTCCGACCCGCGCACGGCGGAGGTCTACCGCGCCACCGTCCGAAAGTGGACAGGGCTTGATTGAAAAATCCCCACTCAGTTTGGCTTGATTCGTAAGATGCCCACTAGACTAAAATGACTTCTTGTAAATAAAACGAAATCGAAACTATCATTACGGTTATACCTTAATGAACTTAAGTCCTTTTGGGGAGCACTGAAAAAAGTGCGGCGAGTGGCAAAGAATCAGTAAAACCGAGGCTTGCTCAATCAATGGTTTTAAAAGTGATTGATTCTCCAAATTGGACCGATCTGCTCCTGCCGTTTTTAGCTCTGGCTGCTTTTATGGCTCTTGGACATTTCACCGCTCCGACAGAGGGTAAACCGTTAGAGTGGCTGTCACAGGTTCGCAAGCTTACTCTTGAAAAAAAGTACGATGAAGGTTTGCTATTCAATCAGAAGCTCTTGGAGCAATTTCCGAGAAATCATGTCTACCTCGAGCAGGCAGCCCAGCTCAATCACAGTCTGGGTCGGGGATAGGGCAAACATCGCGCCAGGCAAAGCTTGGATAAGGAGGATCGTAGTGAAGAGTACGTGAAACTTTATATTTCATCCTAGCCGGTGAAAGTCCGGTCTGATCAAAGCCCAAGCAGGCAGGTCAGGAGCGAGTCTTGCTGGGTGGCGAGTAATCGCCATCCTGAAGCGTAGACAGCAAGAGTGCGGGTCGTGAGGGTTCAGCTCCGAAATCTATAGCCGTAGTTGGAAGCCAACGTCTTTGTTTGAACGGAAAGCATCAACCGATGCCACCGATATGCGAGGTGGCACGGCCCACCGGAGTTTTAGCCCATGGCAAGTGCTCAAATTGGATGACCAGGAACCTGGGACGCCCCTTCGTTCTGCATTTTGAGAATCGAGTCCACGGGATCTCGATGAACAAAACCCAATTCACAGACGTCTGAGACAGCGCACTCTGTGGAGCCAAGAATAAGCTGTTTCAAATGCAGTAGGAGTCGGCAAGCGAGAGCGTAGCCCCTCCAATGACGCCGGGGAATCTTACGAATCCATAGTATCGATGAAGCTGGGGCACCGAATCTGAAATGACCGGGACCCAGTGGAGAGAAGGGAGGAACAAGTGAACGCAACGAATGAGGGAAACAGGGGCGGTGCTCGGACACCGGAACCACTGTTAACGAAACTCTATCGTCTATCTGAAACAGCGAGAAGAGAACCGAATCGGCCATTCCAAAACATCGCTCACCTGATTACGGTGGAGATGTTGATCTGGTCGTTTCAGCGGCTTCGAAAAGATGCTGCTGCCGGCGTAGACGGGGTGACGGCCCGAGATTACGAAAAGAATCTTCGAGCCAACATCATAGGTCTTCACCAAAGGATTTTGAACGACCAGTATCGTGCGCAGCCTCTACGGCGAGTCTATATCGAAAAAGAAGATGGCAAGAAAAGGCCGCTTTCGATTCCAGCTCTGGATGACAAAATCGTTCAGCGCGCAGCAACCGAGCTGCTAAATAGAATCTATGAAAATGACTTTCTTGCCTGCTCCTATGGATATCGACCAAACCGTGGTGCGCACGATGCCCTGGACGCCATCGATCACGATATCACTTTTGGTAAAGCCAACTACGTGCTGGATGCAGATATCAGCGATTACTTCGGCAGCATAGTGCGAAGTGAGTTGATGAGGCTTCTCCAGAAAAGAATCGCAGACAAAGATTTGCTGCGGTTGATCGGTAAGTGGCTCAATGTCGGAGTGATCGAGGATGGGCGTCTGCTGCTTGCCGAAAACGGCACCTATCAAGGTTCGATTATCAGTCCAGTCTTGGCGAACGTGTATCTGCACGAAGTGCTCGATCTGTGGTTTGAAAATGATGTGAAGCCGCGAATGAAAGGCGAAGCAAAACTCTATCGTTACGCCGATGATCTCATTGCGACCTTCCAGTTCAAAGACGACGCAGATCGCTTCATGGAGGTGCTGCCAAAGCGTTTTGAGAAGTTCGGGCTCAAACTCCACCCACTGAAGACCAAGCTCATCGAGTTCGGTCACGTGGCGTGGATGAAAAGCAAGAAGACCGGCGTTAAGCCGAGCACATTTAATTTCCTCGGGTTCACCCACTATTGCGGGACCACTCGTAGGGGGAAGTTCAGCGTGAAGGTGAAGACAATGGCGAAGCGGCTCAGTCGCGCTCTCAAACGCATAAAGGAATTCTGTCGAGAGCGAAGGCATCATGACCTTCGCGAACAACACGAACGCTTCAAGTCTGTGCTGCAGGGGCATTACAATTACTATGGGAGACAGTCGAACTTCAACTGCCTAGCCC
>JAYVXN010000264.1:0-5546 GCA_043785085.1 Bdellovibrionales bacterium
CCCAATGGCTGGAATGTCACCTGCGAACGCGATCGCGACACTGTTCGCGATGGCAGCAATAGCGATCAGTTGCACACGGCCTCTTACAATCCGGATAACCGCACCGTGACTTTTCATCTCACTCCTCAGCAGCTGCTCGACAATCCGACGGTGAAGCCCCAAGCGGCCTACGCCAAAACTTTTTTTCATGAAATGATCCATTACTCAGGCATTGACGATGAAAACACCACCGACACCATCGAGCAATGTTGCTCGCAATCCGGCAATGAAAACGGCCCGGCTTGCACGAAGCTGCAAAAAATGGTGGATGCGAAGAAACTGGCGCAGCAAGTGGAAAATGAATTTATTAAAAAAGTTCCCGGACTCGAGCTCGGCCGTGACCAACTTCGCCAACAAGTCGGACCAAACGCCGATGGTATGATCGATAATTTTTATATGGAAATCGGCATGATGTACGACAAATACCAACATGACGATAGCTGCCATCCGAAAGATCCTGCAAAAAACCCTTACCCGGACTCTATTCTTGGAACCTGTACAGAGAAATTCAAAGCTGAATTGGAAAAAACCCTTGATGCTTATTTTTCAGAACAAGGGACAAAAAGCGGTCGACGCTGTTTTGCCGAAGCCAGTGGCGCTTTCAAAGATGTGCCGGATCATGGTGATCGTTCGGCTGCGGACTATTTTTGCGGCACTCTGCAAAGTGCGATTTATGATATTATGAATCTCGATCTTCCTAAGGGTCAAACCGATCTCTGCCATGGAAGCGCGAAGAGCAAACAGGGGTTCTTCGATTTTCTCTTTTCAGCCTCTCTTGCCTTTGCCGCCAGTGATTCGAGTCCAGATGGAAAAATGTGTCTGCTCGCACAAGATCACGCGCCCTTTGATTTCAATGCCATCACCTTTTCTGGCAATGACAACGCCTCGGTCTCTGGCTATGGCTTAAGCTCCAGCGGCGGTGGCACTCCGCGTGCTTATGAGATTACGTCACCACTGGAATTAGATAACACCAAAAAAGAAGTCGAGCAAAACACCCGGGTCACGCAAAGCAGTGGTCAACCACAGAGGTTTAATCCCGATCACGCCGGCCCCGATCGACCGCTTTTGATTGCTGACGCCCAAGAAGGCAGTGATCGCCGAAAAAATGATATTCGCAATTATCTTGAGAACATGGACGGCGTGGCCAGTCGTTCGCGCGACATCGTCTCGCGCAGTCTGGGCTCGCTGCTCCCAGAGGCTGCAGCTAGCACCACACAAAATGCGGCCACCCCTTCTCGCACCATCGCCTCGCTCCAGCAATTTAATTTACCCGACCCAATGCCCGCAGCGCCACACCTTCTAGCAAATCCTGTTTCGATGCCAACTTTAACCACCACTAGCGCTTCGCGAGCCGTTGCCGCCAATCAAGTAGCCGGCGCACCGCAAGCGACTGCACCGGATATCATTTTGCCCGCGGTGACGGCGAACGGTGGAGCACTGGTGCCGACTGCAGCCGCCGCGGCTTCAGCAGCAGGTCCCAGTCGACCCCTACTTGCCTCTGCAGGTACTCGGCCTAATACCGTTGTTAATACCGATCTTGAACAACTGCTGGAGACGTTGCGCGGCCCTTACCAGAGTGTTGAACCACTTCTGGTCAAGCCAGCTGTCGTCGGCCGAATGCTTCGCCATAAAGTGCAGGTGGCAGACAAGGCCGGTGGTGTTCACGGCGCGGCCGAACCCGTCATTCGCCTTCGCTACGATAGTGCGACTGAGCGCTTGAAATTAGTTGGCAAGGAAAATATGACCGGTGGTTCACATTGAAACGAGTCTCTGTCTATGTACTTGTCACCCTGTCATTGATCATCGCCGCGACGATCAATGACTGGTATATGACCCGGCTGGACTGGGTTTCTTACTACCGTAATGATTTCTCAAGCCACGCCAATCTGCTCAGTGATGAGACGTTGCTGGCCAAATCCTATTTGCAGTCCGGGCAAAATCTTGAACAACTCACGCGCCTTCTCCAATCTCGGGTGCGCGTCGGTGCGCTCGATTTCTGGGTGCTTTATCACGACTCTGATCTCTATCAATCGAATTTACACGCGCAAGAAATATCCGTGATGCAATTTGTGCAAGAGGATGGCGCCGGAATTTTGCTTGAAAAACAGTACGCCTACAATACGCGGTCTCTGAGTGAAGGATTCACTTTGGTGGCGGGATTGCGCTACAACGAAGAAGCCTTCGTGAGTCGCGCTTTTGCGCAACGCCAGAGAGTGTTTTTTATTTATCTTGCTGGTCTGACGTCTTTGGCACTGTTGATTTTCTTTTATTTTTTCAATGATATTTTTTCGTCCATCCATCGGCTCGGCCAACGACAGCGCAGTTTTTCTGGGATTCAGGCGCACTCTAAAGAGGCCAATCAGCTTCTGCAAAGTATTTCGGCCTTTGCCGCCCAGACCGATGATTTAGAAAAAGAGCGCAATCTGCTGCGCGCGCAGGTTCTGCCTTCGTTAAGGTCCGAGTTAGCCTCGGGCCTGAAGCCGCCCTATGATTTCAATTGCACCTTGGTGCGCACGGATATTAATAATTTTTCAAAGATCTACCATGAATTTCCAAATGATGAATTTGCGGCTCTTCTCAATGATTTCTTTTCTGAAGCCAGCCAAGTGATCGCCCGCTACAAAGGCCTGGTGCATGAGTTTGTCGGCGATGAGGTGATTTATTATTTCAAAGATCAGCATCATGCCAATTCTGTCGCGGCGGCGATCTCAGCGATTCGCGACATTGGCGAAGTCGCGGCCAAATTCAATCGGCTAACGACTCAGGAGCGTGGGTATTCCTTTACCGTTAAATCCTCTTTGGCTCATGGGCGCATTCGCTATGGTCATTTTGTAAATGGCTTTAATATGGCTGGCAGCACCTTAATTGAGACGGTTCGGGTTTTGTCCCACGTGCGCGAAAAAGACGGCAATGTCTTGGTGTTTGATGAACGGCATTTAGCCCAGGCGAGTTTGCTCTGTACGACGACTCCTTACGCGCAGGTTGAGCTCAAAGGATTTCAGGGCGAGAAAAATCTCATCGCTTACCAAAGTCATCATCCCCTTGCCACTTTGCTTGAGAAAAACAAAACTGTGGCCCTTGCCTATTATCGTAGCGATTTCGAATTGGTCAAAATCGTGCAAAAACTAGAGCAGTCCGTGCAGAGCTCCCAGTTCGCACAAGCGCAAAGTTTGATCAAGATTTTAAATGACGCCCCGCTGTTTAAATCTAGCGGCGAGCCAAAACGGATGCTTCTGAATTTTTTAGAGTCAGCGCTAAAAATTCCCGCCGAAAGTACCGTCTATGACCACACCCTGGGAGCCGCGCTCAGCCTTCTCATGGTTTTTGTCACCGAAAATGACGACAACAGCGAAGTTGAAACAATTCTTTTCTTGGCCTTAAAACGCGAGCATGCGCGCGTGGTCGCCAATGCCCTTGATGTCATAACGCATTTCAATTTCAAGGTGAAAGCGTCGGAGCTGACGCCACTTCTGCAGCATGAAAATAATCGCGTTGTGGCCAACACACTCCGGCTTCTCGGACGTCAGGATTTAAGCACGTTTTTGATCAAACGTTTAGCCAAGATGTTGCGCCATGAAGACGCCAGCACCAATGCCAGCGCTCGCTTTGCCTTAAACGACCTTCGGCAGTATTATCAGCAAAAAGACCCAGTGTATTTGAGTGCGCAGGCTGAATTTATGGCGTTGGCAGAACAGTTTGCGACTGCCGAGACAAAAGCTGTGGTCAACAAAAATTAGCTTAAAACTTTGCGAGTAGAATTGTCGGCGCGCATAACGACAGCACCACCAGGTGCTGTCGTGTCGACTGGAGTCCAGTTGCTATTTGATGATCTGAAATTCCACTCGGCGATTCTTCTCACGGCCTTGATAGTTACCGTTGTCAGCAATAGGTCGCTCAGAACCGAAGCCCTCGGCCTCAAGCTTCGCGCGCGGAATGCCCGCTGAACCGGCCAAGTAGTCAACAACGGCTTGGGCGCGACGTTGACTAAGCGCTTTGTTGTAGGCCGCGCGACCAAATGAGTCGGTATGCCCTTCAACTCGCAATTTTTTAAACTCATGCTTTTTCAAATAATCAACCAGGTCAGCAAGAACTTCGGCATGATTAGGAGCTAAGATTGCTGAATTGAATTCAAACAAAATATTCCCGACAGTAAAGCGCGGCGGTTCTTGCGCAGGCATCGGCAAAGACTCAACGCGTGCCTCTTGTTTATGCCAGACGGGTCCGAACACATAATTTAACCCGGCATAAACACGCCAGTCAGGAGATGAAACGCCGCGAATAAGGCCAGTCCCCGCCCCCGCATGTATCGCCAACTGAGGCAGCACATCATGCTTAGCACCAATCAGCAGCTCAAGTGAGGTCAGGCCTCGGTCTGCCACTCCCGAACTTGATTGAGAGGAAATTCCGCCAAAAATTTCGCCGATGACTTTCGTATCGATTTGCTCAAGCAAATAACTGGCCGCGACTGAAGCGATCCATTGATTATGCAAAGGCTGAATGGGCGAACCAGCGACAGGATCTCCGGGCTGGCGCCAGCGATGACCAATATTCGCTCCTAAAGAGAATTTGTTGATCATGGTGTCAGCAGCCAGTTCCAAATTATAAGTCGGCCGACGACTCGTCCCGGCATAAGGATCATTGACCACGCGATTGAAGTTCACTGAGCCGATGACGGCCACTCCGTGATCATCATCGCCCATCAGGCGATACTTTGAATTCACGCGGACTTCAGTGCCGCCTGTATTCGAAAATTCGCCATGAACG
This sequence comes from Bdellovibrionales bacterium, assembly GCA_043785085.1. Lineage (GTDB taxonomy): Bacteria > Bdellovibrionota > Bdellovibrionia > Bdellovibrionales > JAMPXM01 > JAYVXN01. The sequence goes on from JAYVXN010000264.1 coordinate 4,804, forward strand.
GTGTCTTGAGCTTGCACGGACTGAGACAAAATCGCCGGTAAGCTGATGCCAACATCGAGATCTTTGAGAACGCCGACTCCGAGATTCACATCCGAAGCCAAAAGAGTGTCGTCTAATTTCGTGCGACCCCCACCGGTGGTGTCGAAATACGGCAGTGAATTGACCGCAAAGTTGGCAAAAACGCCCAAATTGAACAGGCCTGGCTTCAACGTTTCCGAGGATTGCACGGTCACAAAATCCAAACCGTCCGTTGTTGTATTGAAATTCTGCGCGCCCGTGCCGACGACATTGGCCGCCGCCTCTGAACAAATTAAAAAGCTAAGATGACAGGGTGCTTAGCGATGCCAGCAAAATCCGAATGGCACTCTCACTGGCTCAAAACTGCGTCAGGAACGAAAAGCAGTTTATCAGCAGCTGCAAGCCAAACACCGCTCAAAAACAAACTATATTTAGTGCGAATACCAGGAGGACTGACCGACGGCATTGGCAATCTGTAAGTATGGAACCGAGTCCCTGAGATAAATATTTTTACCAACTCCAGAGGTGTTACTTTGCCAGTAGTAGTTGCCATTTTGATAGAGAACCAGGTTGCCGTCACCTTGAAATACTGCCTGACAACCAGAAGAACAATCGCGTGCCGGAAGACCCGTACTCCACAGGCTCGCTCCAGCATTGCTATAGATTGCTAGATTCCCGTCCGACAGAAAGATCAAGCGAGCGTTCGTCATCGACACTTGCTGATT
>JAYVXN010000265.1:0-1615 GCA_043785085.1 Bdellovibrionales bacterium
TGAAACTCAATTTGAAAGAAAAAGTGACAATGGTGGCACCAGTGACCGAGGGCATCGCGTTTCTTGGATTTCGGGTTTATCCGAACACGATTCGGATTCAAAGACCCAATTTAAATCGATTGCGTAGAAAAGTCCGTCTTATGGAGCGCCTGTTTGCAGAAGGCGCGATTACAAATGCGCAGCTCGCAGAATCCATTCGCAGCAGAGTGGCGCATGTGAAACAAGCTGACTCAAGAAGCATCAGAAGGGAAATATTCAAATCATCAATAGAATTAGGGTGATGACCATGCTAGGAGGTGCCAATCGTGTTATACGCGGCGGCAGCTGGAGGAACAATGCGCAGAATTTGCGTACGTCAAATCGCAACAACAACGATCCTTCGAACCGCAACGACAATTTTGGCTTTCGCCTTGCGAGTACATAGGATACGCCAGGAAACATTGTCCACGGATGATGTTTGAGTGCAAAAGGCCATGTCCAGGTCATTTTCCGGCGCTCACAGCAATGTGAGACAATTAACAACTGGGGCCTGCGGCTAGTAGTGTTGAGCGAAAGCGGCAGGCTCTTTCTTTAAAAGTCCATGCATGATGCCAGGAGACTGAAATAAAATAGCATTCAATATTCCAATAAATCCACCGACAAATAATTTGCCGCCGTCCAGAATGTTAGATTTTTTTGTGCCAGTTTGAATACCTTCTCGAGCAGTCCTCCAAAACTGACGGCTCGAAAAGCTCAGAAAACGATAGCGGCGGAGGCCAGAATCGATCGTGATTGAAATATTAAGTCGCGAAAACGAAGCTCGGGAGCGGACTGAAATTCACCGCTTTATTGAAAGGACGCTCAGCAAATTCAGCAATTCTGTCCAAATATCCGCACCGATTCGCCTTTTTGTGTATCCAGATAGCGTTTCGGGCCGATAGCAGAACTTCGTGGCAATCATTCGCTTTTGTAGCACCTCATATTTTACATACGAATGTTTTTGCATGGGCAAAGTTAGCGACTTCGCCCGAAAAGGGCACTCCTGTCAAAATTATAACAGCTGAAAACAAGGCCCACTTGCACTATATTTCAGGTTCTTTAGAGGACGAGGTAGTCAATGAGAAATTTGGTATTCGCAGTGATCATCACTCTACTTTCCAATGTGTCGCAAGCACAACTCTGCAATTCAATTACTGAATGCGTGTCCCTTATGAAGCAGGCCCGCGATATTAAGGTCCCAGAAGATCAGACACGTCTTTATTCGCATTCCGGAGTTATATTTCACAAAGGTTATGGAATTTTTGGATCCTCATCTTTTGGAAATCACGTATATAATTCGGTGCTAGGCGGAGGCATCAAGGACCCCTCGGGACTTATTTGGTTGAGCACTGTAGATAACAATTCGCAAGAAACTCGAAACGTACGCCTTACTCAATATGATGCCGAACGATACTGCATGGGCGCTGGGGCCCGCTTGCCAACCAAGGAAGAGTTTGAACAGCTTGCTAAGTTTTGGGGCGATGGAAGTCCTGAAGGTTACTCTACCGTTTTCCGCGTAGGGCCCCGGCGCTTGCGCCGTGGGATATAAGCGGGGGTTGAAGGGGGCGAAGCCCCATTCTCCACCTAGGCTCCTAGC
>JAYVXN010000266.1:0-5527 GCA_043785085.1 Bdellovibrionales bacterium
ACTAAGGACCTGTGACGAAATAACTTAGACATTTTCGCGCAGCGGATTTTGAGTCAGACCGAGGCGCTAGCCCGAAGGACTAGCCAGCGGCTAATTCGATGGCGACGCAACGAAGGGCTGGCACAAAAGACCAAGCGAAAATGTCTAAGTTATTTCGTCACAGGTCCTAAGGTTGCGACATACGCTTGAGAAACTGGAAATACTTCGCTTCCGAAGCATCCATTTCCATTTCACAGGCGGCTTCGCTACACAGTTTGGCGTCTTTGACGTTGAAATTGATCTTCGGACCAGCTGCTGAGAGAACAATTTCAGTACCGACGGTAAACAAAACATTTTCTTCTTTGTCACATTTTTCGCAGAAATACGGGACATAAAAAGATTTAACCAAACCGTTCTTTGGCAAAAATCCTTCCACCATATTGAGCTGAAACACCAAAGCTTTGGGGCATTTCATCAGGATCACTTGTGACACTTCGGCAATCGGCTTTAGCCAATTCAGCCACTCGCGAATGCCGACTGAATTAATGGTCTTAACACCCTTTAAATCGATAAAAATATTTTTATATTTTCCGGGCGCACTCGTCGGAAAAGTGACGTCCTCGTCGATGCTTCCTTCGAAAACAAATAAGAGACTTTCACCATCTGACTTTTCTTGGAAATTAAAATTTGTACCCAAGTGGCATTCCTCGCTGTCAAAAAAACTTTATAGAATTATTCTATCACAAGTACATGAAGATTTTTACTAAGATTCGCGACATGTTTGAGCCGCAGATGCAGCGGCAAAACGCAGCAAACGGCGGTTCTTCGTCCGGGCTCAACTGCAAGATAAAAACTGACACTGGAGTTGTACACCATGTAGCTGCCAATCCCAGCGCCACCTGGACCTAAGTTAATGGAATTCATGACACCATTCATATAACAGCCGTAAATTTTTTCCAAGACCAGGCGCGAGTCCAGAGTTCCGTAAGAATCTATACAGACAATAATAAGCCGATCTGCCGTCAGATGCGTGATAAATTCAATCGCTCCTGGCCGAAAGGCCTGGCTCTTAAGATACGCCGCAGAAATGGAATTTTTTCGGCAATTCGTGTACAACTCATCGGCAATGAGCACCGCTTCGTCACGAATGGCGCGAGCTCCGTGTATCCCTGACAAAAACTGCGTGAACTCTTCGAGAAGACGGTGCTTTTTTTCATCAACTGAATAAATACAGTGAAATAAACCGTGGTTCGTCTGTGAACTGTCACTGCCGATGATGCAAGAGAGGGGATCGCGCAGAAAACGATGCGGCTGATTTCGCATCAGTTGCGCAGTAAGCAGTTCTTGATCAAAGGCCAGGCCATCTTTTTGAATCAGATGGCGGATTTTTTTTTCAAAGGCCAGTTGCACGACATCAAAGGGTGCCATTGTCTGGGTCACTGAAATTCCGTCCCAATCTTCAATCATGCGCGGAGAATGCGCTCCGTCAGCGTCCAACTTAGGCGCAGCCATTTTATGCGGCCCCCTTGTACCGACAGAAGATCAGCGTGACATCATCATCGAGGGGTGTGGCCTCGCGGTACTCCCACAAGCTAGACATAATTTGCTTAAGAGCCGGTGCGGTTTCGGTATTTTCATGCATAGAAGCAGAAAGTGCTTTCAAAAAACGGCGCTCGCCCCAGGCTTTCTTTTCTAGATTTTTAACGTCAAGTACACCGTCCGTATAAAAGACCAAGCGGTCTCCGGGATCCAACTGAATTTTCGCTTCTTTAAACGGCAAGCTCATTTGCTCACCCAGGCGTGGATTATTGCAGTCAATTAGAGGGATAAAATCATCACGGCCCGGCGCTTGATCCGATTTTTTCAAAAGGAGGGGTGCCTCGTGACTGGCGTTCGAATAAATCATTAGTCCGGTCTTTTTGTTAATACAGGCCAGGAAGAACGTCATCATCATCCCGCCTTTACTGCAATCCCAGATCGCGCGATTCATGATCCCTAAGCTTTGTGCCGGCGACCTACTCGGACCGCCTTGAATCACACTTGCGACCGCACGAGCAGCGCTGGTCAAAAGAGCGGCCGGAGCCCCGTGGCCCGTCGCATCGGCGATCCACAGGTAAACATAATCACCATTTTCAAAATAATACCACCAGTCACCACCGCATTCACTGGCCGGGGTATAGTGACCAGAAATTTCAACTTCACCGAGAGTTGAATTGCTTTCCGGAAACAGTGTTTCCTGAACCGTTTTAGCAGTCGCTAACTCTGACTCCATTCGCGCTTTGTCGGCAGTCTCGCCCATCAAACGCGAAACTTCAATGGCCATCACATTGAAGCTGGTCGCTAGCTGCCCAATTTCGTCCCGCGACTTGACGTCGGCATGAACGTTGAAATCACCTTCGGCAACCTTTTGCGTAAAGTGCACCAGGGTCGAAAGGGCTTGAGTTAAACTGCGTGATGCGAGCACACTGATAAACAAGGTTGCTGAAATGACCGCAATAAAAAACAAAAGTGATTTACGCATGAGAATATTCACGGCTTGAAGAGCGCTATGTTTGTTCACCAGAGAAATGATCACCAAGTCCCCGACTCCGACGCCGGCAAACGACGCCAAATATGGTTGGCCTGAGGGCGATTGCAATTCACCGATTCCTTCCGGAACTTTCTTCTCGGCGAGGATTTTCCAAATTTGCGGCGCCCGCCATCCCGCATCACGCGGATCATCAAATTTAGCCGAAAATAGCGCTTCTCCACTATTTCGAGTTAAAAAACTCTTATACGGGCTGTTTTCATTAAAAGCGTTCGCCAATTCTTCTTCGTCAAACATGGCAACCGCAATGACATGCTGTGGATCTTCGACGGCACCGAAACGTGCGCCAAACAGAATTTTCGTCGGATCGGCTTTCGACAAGTTTATGACAATGGATTTGTCCCGCGCCGTCGCCAACATCTCCTGGATATTTTGCTGTTCGACTTCCATCATCGACTTCACCGCATCCTTTTGCAGATCGATTGTGCGGGTGTATTGTTTGGAGACAGGGTCGAACGCGTGCAGCTGAAAGGCGAGAAATTTCAATTCCCGTTGAAAAAAGTAAATGCCGCTTTCGGCCAATTCCTTGGTATTTGCTTTATAACTTAAGACCACAGAGTTCGTAATACTGATCAGCGAATTGACTTCTGCACTCACTCGAGCGGCTTTGGTTTTTGAAACCGACAAAGAGGAATCAAAAACATAAGCGATTTTATCTTTTTCGAAAATATTCACGGCAAGTGCCAAAAAGAGCGAAATGCCCACGACAGGAAGAATGGTGAGCGCCGCCAAAATTTTATATCTCAAAGAGATTCCGTTTTTACCCATTTGCTGACTTATCGGCAAAACCCCGACAAGTATTAGTTTATTTAAAAGCCTAGTCCTACGTCCATTAACTAGCGTCTAGCTTTAGACGATAGGTATGTCAGGTAGAGAGGTTTAATTGAACCATAAAGAAAAATCGTTTAATTTTGATCGCGTGCTTATTGCAGGCGCCGTGCTGACCTTCAGCGCAGCCGTGTTTTTTCTTTTAGGCGATGATTACTTTTCTAACAACGGAAATACCAAAGATTTGAAACCCGTCGGTAGCGTCAAAGAATCGCAAAACGATGTGCGCCGCCGTGTAAACAACGGTCTCACCTGGATGCCTGTCGGAAAAAAAGATCAGATTTACGAAGGTGACAGCATTTTCACCGGAGAAAAATCCGGAGCTGATATCGCCCTCGATAACGGCGGTTCTCTCAACGTTGACCCGAACAGTTTGATTGTCGTAAAAACCAGTGACAACGAAGTGCAAATCGACCTGAAATACGGAAGCCTCGTAGGGCAAATTGCCAGTGATAAGAAAATCATCATCACTGACAATGGAAAAACAGTTCAAGAAATTTCCGGTGGCAAACCCGGCAAAAGATCGCAATTGCGCATCACTAAATCCAAACAAAGCAAAGAAGCCAGTATTCAAGTTCTGTCTGGCGAAGTGGGTATTAAGCAAGCCGGCCAATCTGCAGTGAAAAAAATTAAAAGTGCGCCGATTCAGCTCTTAGCACCAGAAACGGCGGCCGTCTTCTGGAACGCTGACACGGAAGGCACCTCGTTCAAATGGACGTCCGAGGCCAAAGATACTCGGTTTGTCATTGAATTTTCAACGGATGAATCATTTACCAAGATCGTCACTAAAAAAGAAACATCGGCACAAGAAGTTTCTCTGATTGATCTACAAAAGACTCCTGGTCTGTACCAATGGCGCGTTCGACAAATTTCCGCCGACCCCAAATCCAGTGTCGTTAGCCCGAGTCGCTCCGTCAGTATCTTTCCAAATATCGCCCCACAGCTCATTGAGCCTCGCGCTGAGCAAACCTTCGTTCTGCCCGTACAACGCGGCGATCAAGCCGTTGCTTTATCATGGTCAGATAAAGCAGGATCATTGGATTATCAAGTGCAGGTCAGTCTTGATGTCGATTTTAAAAACCCAGTTTTGGACCAAAAAGTCGCCTTATTGACGACGACCACCAAGCCCCTTCTGCCCGGAACTTATTATTGGCATGTTCAAGGTCTACATCCAAAGCGCCAAAAATCGCCGTGGAGTGCCACACGCAGATTCAGGATTCAAGAAATCCCGAAACTCACCGCACCGGAATTAGTGAAAAATTCAATCAACTACCAACTGCCAAAGGCCTTGGTCGAAGTAAATAAAACGAATTTGGAAAAAGAAAAAACCGGAGTCGCACCGGCAGATATGCCGCTCATGACCTGGAAGCCCGTTGACCAAGCGAATCTCTACCAATTGGAAGTCGCGGATAATGAGGGCCTTAATGCGGCTGTGACTGAGGAAATATTAGCGCCAACGACGAGCTTTCGCTTTGCCAAAGTGAAACCCGGCCCCCTTTACTGGAGGGTTCGGACAGTCAATAAAAATAATGTACCCGGGGCCTTTAACTCGCACGTCAGGTGGACTGTCGAATTACCACCGCCGACCATTCTCAATGAGCCGACCATCACCCAAGATTTCACCGACAAAGCCGAATTTGACAAGGCCCAAGCCAAAATCAAGCTCGAATGGACGCCTTGGGTTTTTGCGGCGGCCTACGAAATTCAGTTTTCTGATGATATGACCTTTAATAAATTAAAAACTGGACGGCTCAAGGAGAGCTTCAAAGACCTCACCTTCACGAGACCGGCCAGTTATTACTGGCGCGTGCGGGCTCTCAATAACTCCGGAACTCCGATCAGTCCATTTTCTGAAATGCAGCACTTGGAATATATTAAAAATCTGGCCGAGCCCGTCCTTGCTAAACAAGAAGAGCCACCGCCGCAACCAACACCGTCGCCCACTCCGCGCCAGATCAGCAATAAAGGCTTTCGCGTTCTTCCCAACCAGCGCAATCTCGCCAGCGCCCCCGAGAAAGAATTGGGAGTGGGGGCGCCCTCATTACGTGAGCCAAAACAAAATACCAAAGTGATTTCGTTCGGTAAAACCGGGGTCTTCTTGACGTTTAAATGGTCGCAAGTTGCACAGGCAAA
>JAYVXN010000267.1:0-5525 GCA_043785085.1 Bdellovibrionales bacterium
GCGAAATCGGCACGTCGTCAGTAAGAGCTTTCCAGAATTTTGGCGAATTGCGGGATTGCAGTGAAAACTCTGATTATCGGTCATCGCGGCGTCGGAAAATCGTCTCTCCTCAAACGAATTGAAATCTATCTTTCTGGTGCACCTGTCACTTGCCTTGATTTGGACGATTTGATTGCAAAGGGCGAAGCGCAGAGCATTGCAGAGATTTTCGCAAAACGCGGTGAAGCTATATTTCGCGAACTTGAGCGCAGGTATTTGGCACAAGTGAAAGGGGAGCAGGTTTTCGTCGCTGCCGGTGCGGGCTTTACGGGACCGGTTCCGGAGGGTTGGCGCTGCCTTTGGTTGCGGCGTTCGACTGATTCTCTCGGCCGCGTCTTTTTGGATCGGCCTCGGCTTGATCCTGAGAAATCTGCTCTCGGTGAATATCACGATCGCTTCTCACCGCGTGAAGAAAGATTTCGCAATTGGGCGCATGACGTTTTGGAGATTTCCGAAGGTTTTGATTTTCCAAACCCCTTTGAAAAAGCTTATATCTTAAAAAACCTCGAGAATGTCGGTGGTGTTTTAACCATTACGTCGGTGGCAAACTTGCGCGAATGGCTGACGGAGCGTTTGGCTTGGGGTTTGGATTATTTTGAATTGCGCGATGATCTGCTCAGTAGAGAAGAGATCGCTGAAGCCCTGCAGATTTTGCCTCACGATAAAATTCTCTATAGCTTTCGCAAATCGAGAGCAGCTTTAAAAACGCCGACACTTTGGGATTGGCCGTTGGAGTGGGGTGATTGTCCATTTGGCGCACCACCGATTTTATCTTTGCACCGGCGTGATTTGCCACTCAAAGACCTTCTTTTAGGATTGCCAAAACTTGAGCATGCGATTTTAAAACTTGCGCTTCCGATTCACGATTTTCATGAATTGAAAATGCTTTATCAATGGCAACAGCAAGATCCTCTGAAACGTGTGGCTCTACCGATGTCCGATGATGGCAGGTGGAGTTGGTTTCGGCTTTACATGAAAAATCGCCAGCCCCTGGGATTTTGGCGTGAGGCGACGGGTTCAGCCACGGATCAACCGCCACTCTTACAATGGCTACGCCAAAATCCGGGACCCTTTGCCGCGATTTTAGGTGATCCGGTTTCACAGAGCCGCACGCCCGCAGAGCAGAGTGAGTTTTTTAAAAATGTGTTTTCAATCCGAGTCCAAAAGAACGAGTTCAAAGTGGCGCTTGAGTTTTTAGCCGAACTCGGGTTAACGGCTGCGGCGGTCACAGCACCGTTAAAGCTTGAGGCGTATTCCATCTGTCAAAAAAGATCGGCGGTGGCCGAGGAGCTTGAAAGTGTCAATACTCTGGCAATGACACCCGCTGGTTGGCGCGGAACGAATACGGATCTTGCGGGTCTTGTTGAAGCCCGAAAACTCTTACCAGAAAATCTGGGTGAGGTGGCGGTCTGGGGCGGAGGTGGAACTTTGCCGATTCTCAAGAGGGTCTTTGCCGACGCTGAATTTTTTTCAGCGCGAACGGGTCTGAATCGACGGGATCAGGAGTCGACTGTGCAGCCTCAGGTGGTGGTTTGGGGCATTGGTCGAAGTCGTGATCTCTGCTGGCCTCCGGTGAGTTGGCAGCCAAAGACGGTATTTGATCTCAACTACTCTGAGTACTCCCCCGGGCGCGAGTATGCCATGAAAACGGGTGCATACTATATTTCGGGGTTGACCATGTTTCAGGTTCAGGCGCAAAAACAAAGAGAATTTTGGCAAGGGGTAAGTCGATGACATCAGCCAACTCTTTTGGCGCGCGCTTTACGATGATGAGTTTTGGTGAAAGTCACGGGGCTGCCATTGGCGTGGTCATCGACGGTTGTCCCTCGCAAATCAACTGGGACGAAAAGCTTCTCCTGACAGAACTGGCAAGACGGCGCCCCGGCCAAACTCAATCGAGTTCAGTGACTGGAATGCCAATCAGTGTGGTCAGTGATCGTCAAGAAGACGATCAGCCAGAAGTCTTAAGCGGCGTTTTCCAAGGTCAAACTCTCGGAAGCCCGATTGCCGTGATTGTCAGAAATCGCGATGCTCGCTCGGAGGATTACCAAGAAATCGCGCAATCACCGCGTGCCGGACATGCCGATGATGTTTGGAACAATAAATTTAAACACAGTGATCCGCGCGGTGGCGGCCGCTCATCAGGTCGCGAGACTCTGTCTCGCGTGATTGCCGGTTCAGTGGCGCAAATGTTTTTAAAAAATGCGTTTCCTGAACTTCGGGTCATCGGCTTTGCTCGTAAAATCGGGCCTCTTGAATTGAGTTCGGACGACTTGTCTGACTTCATACAGACAACAGACGCCTACGCGGCTGATCGCTTTACTGCGCGCTTTCCCTCTCAGTCTAAACAGGCCGACGTCGAACAGCTTCTTTTAAATGCAAAAGCTGAAGGTCATAGCTATGGCGGAATCGCCGAGATTTGGGTCGAGGGGATGCCGGAAAATCTTGGACAACCCGTATTTCATAAACTCAAAGCGGACTTGGCATCGGCTTTTATGGGAGTGGGAGCAACTGCCGCCGTTGAAATTGGAGACGGATTTTCGGTCACAGAGGCCGAGGGTTCCGAATTTCATCGGCAGACAGCGGCGGCTCATTATGGCGGAACTCGCGGCGGTATGAGCACGGGAGAGAAGCTGATTTTGCGCGTTGGATTTAAACCGACTTCGTCGGTCTTAGACACCGCCAAAAAGGGTCGTCATGATCCGTGTATTGTGCCGCGGGCAATTCCGGTCTTAGAAGCCATGACCTTCTTGGTTTTGGCTGACCATGTTTTATGGGCAAGGACGGATCGCGCTAGTATGTATGGCTAGTCTTAAGAAATTGCTTGATGAGTTGTCGCCGATTGATCCATCTCCTGGAGAAATGATTCACACATTTCGAAAACGAATTGGACTGACACTTAAGGATATGGAAAAAATCACGCAAATCCAAGATTCGAATTTAAGCAAGATTGAGAAGGGGAAAATCGGCGTTACTCAACATTATGCTGAAATCTTTGCTGCTGTTTTTAACGTGAGCCCTCTGGTTTTTTTGTATCCGAATGGTGAATTCAAAAAATCAAAAGAAATTCTGGAGGTTGAGCGTCGGGCAAAGCAGTTTAAAAAGCACGGCTGACCGGCGCAGCAAGTTCCGACGAAAATTATTAAAAATCTGGGGAGGATTCTTATCTCACCACTGCGCGATACATATACGCGATGCCTAACGAAAGCGGGCGATACTCGGCTTGAGCAAAGCGGTCACTTTGTTCGACCAAAGCGAGAAACTCCTCACGGCACGGAAAGTGGCTCGAAGAATTTTGCAAGTACTCATAAGCCTCAGGGCGACCGGTGATCCAGCCGCCAATTTTTGGCAAAACACGAGTTGAGTAAAATTGAAAGGCAGCACCTAATACGGCATTCTCCGGCTGACCGAATTCAAGCACCATCACCACGCCACCAGGCTTAGTGACACGGCCGAGTTCGCGAAGAGCTTTAGCGGGATCAGCGACATTGCGAATGCCAAATGAAATACTTGAGACATCAAACTGCGCATCATTGTACGGCAAGTTCATGACATCAGCTTGAGCAAAGGTCAGATGCAGACCTTCGCGATCCGCTTTCAAAGGTGCCGTGGTCATCATTTCCGCGCAGAAGTCGGTGCCGATCACATCACCCGTGGGGCCAACGGCTTTTTTAAATTCAATGGCCAAATCTCCGGTGCCAGTGGCGCAGTCAAGAACACGCTGGCCAGCTTTAGCGCCACTCCATTTGACAATGGCTTTTCGCCAGAGGTGATGAATGCCGGCAGACAAGACTGTGTTGGCGAGGTCATAGTTGCCAGAGATTTCGCTAAACATTTTGCGAATACGCTCAGGTTGCGGTTTTTGTGTTTGCATCTTGAACCTTTACTGCAAGGTCGCGTGCAGGTGTTTGCCAACAGCGGCGACCACAGCGCGAACTCCGTGAATGACGTCATCAAACTGCGCAAAGGTCAAAGCTTGATGGCCATCTGACAGAGCCTCTTTCGGGCGTGGATGAACTTCGATAATGATGCCGTCAGCGCCCACCGCAGCGGCGGCGAGGGACATCGGACCAATCAACTCCGGCCGACCAGTTCCGTGTGAAGGATCGACAATGACGGGAAAGCTTGTATGGGCTTTCAGGTAAGCGACGGTGTTCAAATCAAGAGTATTGCGGGTGGTGGTTTCAAAAGTGCGAATGCCGCGTTCACAAAGAACCACGCCTTCGTTGCCACCTTTGTAAATATATTCGGCGGCATTGATCCACTCATCAGCCGTGGCACTGAAACCACGTTTAAGGAGTACGGGCTTATTCACTTGGCCCAATTCTTTTAATAAAGCGTAGTTGTACATATTGCGCGAGCCGACCTGGAACATATCGACTAGATCCATCATATCTGAGATTTGCCGGGGATCGGTGATTTCAGAGACCAGAGGCATTTTTAATTCAGATTTGATTTCTTTTAGAAAAGAAAAAGCGGAGCTTCCCATGCCTTGAAAAGAGGTGGGATTGGTGCGCATTTTGAAAATTCCACCGCGCAAGACCGCAGCGCCAGCATTTTTTACGCCCTGAGCCGTCTCGCGCAAATGCGCCTCAGATTCAATTGAACAAGGGCCGGCGATCACAAGAAAGGATCGGCCGCCGATTTCGATGCTTTGATTTCCTGCAAATGGAATACGTACGGTTTTTGCGGTCACTTCAATCCACTCTTCTGGCACAAATACAGGCCCAAATATAGCGCAGCAATGACAGACTACCAAATCTTAGGATATATGGGTACTCTGTCCTGAGTGCTGCTCAAAAATTGAGCACAGTCGCTATGACGACAGTTTCTATCAACGTGCTGGGATAAAACAAAATATATGGCCCTCAGTCAAACGCGAAGCCGATTTACGCAGAGTTGCATACCCGATTTTTTACGCTCGGGCTGGGTGTTTTCAACGGCTCATGAAGATTTACTCATTGGCTGGGGACAATTCCAGTGGTTGAGCGATTTAGTCGGCGACGAATGTGCTTTATACGCGCCGGATTTTTACTTAACTGAATCTAAACCTTGGTTGCTGAGCGAACGCTGGGCGGTCGTGAGTCGGCGGGAACTGCGGCAGATTCTTGGTAATTCAAGTGTGGGATTGCGCCTCGATTGGAAAGAGCCGTCGCGCGAGGCATTTGCACAAACTTTTTCCTTTCTAAAAGAGCAAATGCTCAGTGGTGAGCTGAAAAAGGCGGTGCCCGTGGTTTTTGCGGAGGCCCAAGGTGAATTGACAGATTCGCAGCGCTTGGCCCTTTTACAAAATATCTTGGAGTTTCAAGCACCGATTCGGGCCTATGGTTTTTGGACTCAAGACGAAGCATTCATGGGCGTGACTCCTGAAGTTTTATTTTCGCAGGTCGATGAGCAAACCGTGCAAACCATGGCTTTGGCGGGGACGATGCGCTTGCCGGCGACGGCCGAAGAGCGGGGTTATTTTCTCAAAGATCCCAAAGAGC
>JAYVXN010000268.1:0-1603 GCA_043785085.1 Bdellovibrionales bacterium
GCTCTAATGGTGAGCTCAGCGACATTCTTTTCATTAAAGGTGGCGGCTCGCGCATACCGGTGAATCAAGAAGTGGTCGATCAGAGCCTGCACTGTGTGCAGATGAAAGGGCGCGATGTTTTCAAGGCCGCTGTGACCACCCTCACTGAGCGATGCCAAGAAGCCTTGAAATTCAATGACCTGAAAGTCGAAGATATTAAATGGTTTTTCTTTCATCAAGCCAACACCAGAATCATCGACGCCGTCGGCGACCGCTTAGGCATTAAATCTGAGCAGGTTTTGACCAATATTAGTAAAGTCGGCAATACATCAAGTGCTTCAATTCCAATTCTTCTCGATCAAAATGCTCGCTCAGGACTGGTTCAACAAGGCGACCCTTGTCTTGCAGCGGCATTCGGTGGTGGCCTGACGAGCGCCTCGCTTGTGTTCCGCTTTTAGTTTGGTTGAAAAATGAACTGGGGATTGTTTGCTTCAACCTTTACTTTAATTGCCCTGGCCGAACTTCCTGATAAAACAGCTTTTGCCACGATTCTGATGGCGACGCGAAATCGGCCCATGCCGGTTTTTATTGGCGCTGCGCTCGCATTTTTAATCCAAAATACCGTCGCGGTCGTTTTCGGAAAAGGCATCAGGTTTTTACCGCAAAACTGGGTGCATCTCGCCGCCGGAATCATGTTTTTGGTCTTTGCCATTATGATGTTGCGAAAAACAAATGAAGCTGCAGAGGCAGATTCTGAAAGGCCAAACGATAGTTTTTGGCGAGTGGTTCGCCATTCATTTCTCATTATTTTTATTGCGGAGTGGGGCGACCTGACGCAACTTGCGACGGCTTCTTTGGTCGCAAAGTACAACGATCCGTGGACAATTTTTACTGCGGCGACACTCTCACTTTGGCTGGTCACCGCCGTTGCTGTTTTCATTGGCCATCACTTCAAAAAATTAATCCACCCACGCATCTTAAATTATGCTGCAGCGGCGGCTTTTACTGCCGTTGGAATTTACTTTCTTATCAATTGGAGTCGCGGTTTGGTTTAGCGGCATAAGACTTGCTCTATCTCAGGGCATGAAGAATTCAGTGACCCGTCTGCTCATAGTTTTCATATGTTTACTCTCTCTTGGTTTCTCCTCGGCTCAGGCGGCGGAGCCAAAATGCAGCTCTCTGTTTACTTCTTCAACAGTTAAAAATCTCATTTATCAAAACGCCCTGAAACGCGCCAAAGAAACTGAGGAAAACTCGGCAAAAACAGACGAGCATGAAGCTTCACCATTGACAGTCGCTGAACTCCAGAAGGTTCAGAGTGAGACTTATGAAGAATATAAAAAAACTGGTGATCTAAAACTGGCCATACTTCTCATCAAACAAAGCCACCACCTGACCCGTATGCAGGCCTACAAACTTTTTGCGAAAATCAAAGAAGACGCCAAGCGCGTGATCGCCAGAAATGTGTACCGACCCATCTTGATGACCGGTCGCGGGTTCATGAAAGAGCTCGGCAATATCTGGCGCGCTTATATGATTCGGCAAACCATGGATCTCGCCTGGACACGCTGGTCTTGGGTTGAAGGTCTTTTCTCCAAAGGAAAAGATGAATCCTCAAATGGCG
>JAYVXN010000269.1:0-5482 GCA_043785085.1 Bdellovibrionales bacterium
TCTTGAATCGCTTCGGCTCCGCGAATATCAAGGTCGATTTGATAATCAGGCCAGATATTAGCTTGAACGCGAATTGCGTCACTTAAAGGGCTCTCCGCCGCACTTGGACCTGAATTGAGTGCGGCAAAGTGGGAGAGCTCTTCTCTCAAGGGATGCATCCACAACGAACGCGCCTCGACATTTACAAAGCCATTTGTTAAAGGCAATAGGCTCACGTCTGAATGATTTTTTCTAAGCGAAAATCGCCCGGTCATGACCTCAAGTTGCACGGCACCTGCGTCTGATTTTTCCTTATTATCTTCATTCTCTGATGCGGATCCGATTTGCTGCTGGAGCGGTTTTTTTTCACCTAATGCGAGCGCCTGAAGATGAGTTTCCCAATGAAATAATGAATCAGCGCCAAGCTCAACGCGATTGAGTCTGAGACTAGGGATTTTTGCGGATCGCAGCTTCAACTTTTCGAGACTGCTTTTGCAGTCTGAATTTTGGTAGGCGATCGACAATGCTATTTCACCTCGATTGAGGCGTTGGGCTGCTGCGATAAAAATTGCGCCTATCGTTTGTTCGACCGCCTCATAAAACGGCCCTCGGTAACCCCCATAGACTTCATCATTGCCCCAGTTCATTGATTTAATCAGCGACTGTTTAAGGCCAGCAGACGGCATCTCTGACGGCAATAAAATGGCAAAATTCTTGCGCCAAAATTTGTCATGCTTTGACAGATGGATACCACCCGGCAAGAGATCTGGAGGTACCAAAAGCGCATAGGAGTGACGAAGAATCTCACGTGCACTCAGGGACGTCCCATCGCTAAAACCGAACCAAACAGAATCCGCGACGCTTGTTAAGTGATCAGGACTTCCCCAAAAACCGTATATTTCGTTTGCGTTCGCCCAAAAGACCGGCGGAATATTTCTAAAATTCTCTTCCGTATTTTTCGGGACCAAACCTAAGGCTGCTCGCATTTTCGGATCAAGCAACGGCGGCGTCTTGGAGAGCTGAGTGCTCTCAGGCAGAGGGAATTTGCTTTGCAGATCGTGAGACGAAGTTTCGTCCGCAAATTTTGAGCTCAATAAGACCAGCATCGAATCGAGACGCGTCTGCGCCAAGTTCGCAAAAATCAATTCGTTCTGTTTAATTTTAGAATCTCTCTCAGCCGTTAGTTTTTCAAAACCTTCGCGCACTTGAGCAATGACCGACAAGAGCTGTGGCGCCAGCTTATTTTTGCCGCGCGCTTGCGGCGTTTGCGCAAGTGCTTGCCACACCATGTACAAGCTCGCATTAACCTCAAATAGCACGTCGGCAATTTCGACTGGATCGCCGTCTTGTAATGCCGCAGATTGGAGACTTCCCGCAAAGCTTTTTTCATCAATTAAAACTGAAATTTCACTATTCTCATCGTCGTCTGAGTCACAGTCGTCATTGTAATAGTCGTCATTGTAATAGTCGTCGCCACTTCTATTTGTATTAAATGTAAATTCAAAGGCACGACCACCCTCTTCATTAGAAAACCATGCGACTTCAATGTCTGTTTCTGATTCAATATATTCGATGAGATCATTTAAGAAGATTTTTGCCGACGCTCCTGAGGTGATCCCGATGAGCGGTAACTCATCAATGCTGACGATTTTCACAAGCTCCGCATAATTCAAGTAGCGCGACTGAGGAGGACCTGCTTTGACTTTGGCATTCGGTGCTTTGTCCTGCAAACAACACTTTTTGTATTTACGACCGCTGCCGCAAGGGCACGGATCATTTCGTCCTGGCATAGATGCACCTCATTGGCTCTAAAAAGACCAAATTGCGACGGTTTTCAACAGAAAACAGAAGCACTGAGTAGGAAACTGACTCGAACCGCCGACACATACCTGCAAGATTTGCTCAGTGCTAGGTCACCGACATAGGCGCGATCGGAACGGCTAATGGGCGCAGCACGAGACATTGATCGCATCTTCAATGCGCTCGGCGATCCAACCCGCCGAGCAATCGTCGAGCGCGTGAGCCAAGGGCCAGTCACTGGCTCCGATCTCGCAAAGCCGCTCAAGATAACATTGGCGGCGGTCGTTCGACAAGCTTGGCTTTTTGCTTGATGAAGAAAATTGATAGCAAGCGGACTCTCTGGGTGTCATAAGCACACTTGGACAAGGCGATGACTAAGCACCCCGTCATAAGTAACTTGACACTTTTTCGCCGTGGATTTTGCGACGAATCGAGACGGGAGTCCGAAGCGCTAGCAGGCGGCTAACGAGAGGCCGACCAACGAAGAGTCGTCGCAAAAGACCAAGAAAAAGTGTTAAGTTAATTATGACAGGGTGCTTAGATCTGACTTTAAATCTGCGGCGCGAAAACGACAAACCGACCGGCGCAGAGAGCTAGGCTAAATAGCGAATGTCTGATTTTAAAAGGAGCGGCGGCCGGCAACGGTTGCTGTTTAATTAATGCCCGATTATCGTAATAATCTCCATTTAGAGATTGTCGCTGGTCCCAATGGCAGTGGGAAGACCACTTTTGCTCAGTCCTATCTCATACGAACACTCAAACGAACAAACTATTTAAATCCAGATATTATTGCCTCAGGCGTCTCACCATCTTACTCTTCAGACTCCGCTTTTCAAGCTGGTCGCATTTTCTTATTTGAGTTAAAAGAGCGAATTCGAAAGAAAGAAAGCCTTGGCTTTGAAACAACTCTTTCGGGTCTCACTTATCTACGGCTTTTAAAAGAAGCAAAGGATAATGGTTACAATGTGACCATCTATTTTCTCTTTACCGAAAATACCAAAATCAATATCTCTAGGATAAAAAAACGTGTTCGAATGGGGGGCCATAATATCGCCACCAGAGATGTAATTAGGCGTTATAAACGATCTTTTCATAATTTTTGGAACAGCTACCGCGATCTTGCCGACAGCTGGCTTATTTTTGACAACTCCCAAGTCGCACCCAAATTTATTCATTCGAAAGAAACATTCAATCAGCTCGCAGACAAAGAAGGCGCAAATTTTGCAAAGAATTTTCTCAGGGGAAAAATATAATTTATGGGCAAGGCCAATAAAAAACCTAAAGTCGACAAAAGGCTTCAGCGGGCCCTCGATAATTTCCCGATGCTGGTCAGGGAGCAGGAACGAAACTTTAAGGCTAGAGAAAAAGATATTGCTCGATTCGCCAAGCTGTCCAAAGCTCTTCTAGAGTTGCAAACTAAACCCACCATTCATCCATGGCGCGTGTGCCCCTATGGTGAACATTGGGTGCGCACTCATCCCATGCGCGTTAAACCGAGCAAAGGAAATCCCTTCGGTTCAAGTACGACGCGACATAATCATTGCTCAAAAAATCGATCCGGAAAGGATCATCTTTACCCAGAGGAGATTCAAGAAGTCGCTAGTCAAAATTTCACTAGAGTTAAAAATCGGCCATGCGCATTTGATTTAAACTTTCCAAATGGCAATGATTTTGATGAACTCATTGCCGGCTGGGTTCAATATTGGAATGAAGTCTTAAAGCCTAGTGATCCTCTTGACCCAAATCTTGTTAAGGCGTTAATTGCGACAGAATCAAAATTTGCTGAAAAGTCTTTGTTTAACCCGAAAGACTCCAATAGTGCACGTGGTCTGATGCAAATTAATAACGAAGCACGTAAGGCACTCGGTAATTCAAAAGGTGAGCTTAAAGATCATTATGTCAATGTGACCAAAGCTGAGCTAAATGATCCAAATATTAATATTTGTAGTGGTATCCGATGGCTATTTAATAAAAAAAGACTCGCGTCCTCCAAATTACGACACGAAGCCTCATGGCTTGAAACGGTTTCGGAATACAAAGGACTTGCAAAAGTCGCATCCAAACGCCAAAAGCAACTCTTCGAAAGATTTCTTGAAAAATACGAGATACTCACAAAATGCAAAAAAAACTCATCGCTCTAATTATACTGATATTTTGTCCCTGCAGAATCTTATTAGCAATGGCAGGTGATTTGGACGACCGAACTGAAAGTATTTGTCGAGACCATCCGGTCGTTGAAAAAACAAAACAGTTCAAAGGTTTTACGATCACAATAGGCCGAGCCGGAGACTTCTTTTGTCATTTTGTCGAAGTTAAAAAACGAGACCATATTCTCTATCGAGATCAAGAAATCGGTGGCTATTTTTATTTTGGTAGCGACACTGAAAAGATTGAAAGTCCTTTCAGGCGTCTTAAACCCGGTGGTCATCTTAACTTGATTTTTTCGAAATGGACCGGTGGCGCTCATTGTTGCTATTCTCTGCTGGTTTTTGATCTCGACGACGGCTTCCGAATTGTCGCAAATATTGAGGGTGGTAATTTTACTCCTGCTTTCAAAGATATTGACGGTGATGGCATCCCGGAGATTGAGGTTGAAGATGATTTTTTAGCTTATCGATTTTCGAGCTTCGCGTCGTCGGCGATCGGACACGTCGTTTTGAAACTCCGTGAGGGTCAATACGCGGTGGCGCCAGAACTAATGCGCAAACCGCCCGCATTTGTTTTGCATAGGCTCAGTCGAAAACTATCCTCTTGGCAAAAAGCTTTAAGAAATACGGCGGCACCAGAATTACCTCAGTCATTTATGCAAGCGATCACCGATCTGACCTTTACGGGAAATAAAAAAGCGGCTCTCAGTCTCATCGATCGAGTTTGGCCAGCCGACCGCCCCGGAAAAGCTGACTTCGTCAATTCCTATGAAGAGGCACTCAGCGAGTCTCGGTTTTACCCGGAATTTGAGAAACGATTGTAACTGTAACCTCCAACCCGGGCCTTTCTCCCTCAGCGCAAGTTCGGCTTGGCACAAGCTTGCGAAAGCAAGCGCGTGCCAAACGCATGTTCGAAGCGCTGAGGGAGAAAGGCCCGGGTTGGAGGTTTAGGACCCAGGTGGTCGCTGGGCATTGGATTTTTGCGGGAGAATTAGTTTGCTTCTGTCTGGTCTTTCATTTCGTTATGGATCGTCGTTGCTGCGCTGCTTCGTCCCGCGCGGTACTTTTCCTTTTCTGCCTCGCTCGCTCAGCTTTTTTAGCTCATGCGATGTGGGCAATTTCGCCATACTGAGTTCTTGTTTAAGAATTTCGTTGCTTGCGCTGTGTGCCAGATTGTGATCGATTCAAGATGTGGCAAAGCAAAACGATGACCCATCGATTCCTCCCATCGAAATACCAATCGAACAGTTAAGTGTGGAAGCAGTGGCTGCTCTGATTGATTCATTTATTTTACGTGAGGGGACGGATTATGGGTTGGTTGAAACCTCACTTGAGGCAAAACGCGGCCAGATTCGTCGGCAGCTGGACAAGGGGCAAATTAAAATAGTCTTTGATGGCGAATCTGAATCCGTGACGCTGCTCAATTCTGAAGACTGGAAAAAGCTTTCACAGAACAAACGCTAAGCACCCTGTCATAAGTAACTTGACACTTTTTCGCCGTGGATTTTGCGACGAATCGAGACGGGAGGCCGAAGCGCTAGCAGGCGGCTAACGAG
>JAYVXN010000270.1:0-1595 GCA_043785085.1 Bdellovibrionales bacterium
AAATGTATTTTGCTATTATTTGACGTTGATAATTGGACCGGAGCGCTTCACAACTCGCAGAGTGGTAACGGCGCCGTCGATGAATTTTCAAAAATCCACACTAATCCGAACCGATTTTTCCCATCAGATCGCATATACTTGCTCCTGATAAACAGAAATTATTGACTCGACTCGTTATTAAAACCAAATGGCTGGTGTGCAGCTCCGCTACGGCCGCAACGCGCTCAATGGGGCCTCAATTCGCCAGATCGGCAGCCCACATTGGCTAAAAGACGCTGCCGACCCGTGCAGATTTTCAGGATCGCGGGCTTTACAATCCACTTTTTCGCGCCGCGAAGCCCTGCTTATTTCAGGAAAGCAGAGACCTGTGGCCGGTGATGCTATCGACCAACGAGCTTTTACATCCAAGTAAATTTTCAGTCCGCTCGGGAAAGCATACTTTGCCACGCAATAGGCGCATTGAAAGGTCTTGTCGCTGGATTGATTTGAGTTCTAAATCCCGCATTTCCCTCCAAACATAGGCAGATCTGGTCGTTGTTATAGTTCAGTACGTCGTGGCTTAGGCCGATGAGAATCCCTAGGTAGCAAGGAAATTTGTTTTGGGGGGTATGTGCGATGCGGGTCTTAATATGTGTTGTCATTGCGGGTATGCATTTTAGTTTTGTCCAGTGTTTGTGGGCTGCAGATACGCCACGGTCACTAGGGATTAAGTGCAGTGAAAAATCCGTACATGGTAGAGGTAAATTTCCGGTATGGGAAATTGATGGCGATTGCAAGAATTGTTATTTAAGTATGGACGAAGTCATATTATTTAAAGAACCTCGTGAACCGGCCGGGTACTATCATTCGACCAATATTGGGAAGCCGGGTGGCGATTCTACAGTCTTCATCTCTGAGACGCAGAAGGCAAAGCGAGAGGTGGTTGCATATGATCCAAACATTAAAAAAATTATTCATTTTAACGCCAAACTGTGCAAACAGAACCAGAATAATTGTACAGTTGTCAAACCCCAGCAGGTGCTAGTTGAGGACTACGTTAACGGAATCTGTATGTCGTATCCCTCCTTCGAGGCCTTTACCGCTGAGACCAAAGAAGGTCTTACTTGTGAAGTCAATCTCGGCTCTGCCACCTGTAAATTCAAGGATAAGGTCGTAATTCAGTCAAACGGAAATAGTATGGTGAAGGCCTACACCGGTTGGACTATAGATCGAGCAAGTTATAACTTGGAGAGAATGACACTCCTTGATCAAGTGTGCCCAGAAATCCTGCAGAGTTATCCGTCAATGACTCTTCGTAAAATTAGAAACCTTCATAGCATAAGTGATTTTGAACGATCATATAGTGGGCTAGGTCGTAAAGTGGCTTCTTATGGGCTAGGGATATACGATGTAAGCGAATGCTTTGAGTCTGGGTCTGGGGCTAGGTCTGACGAGCATGTTCCTGAGGGTCTGCACGGAACAAAATAAGCCATTAATTTAAACTGTCGTGACGTCAACACGTCACTTTGACTTGGTGCGCCCGGTAGGACGCGAACCTAGGAAATGAAAGATTTCTGAGCACCCAATCAGGGGAAGCTCTAGCTGAGGACAAGGGT
>JAYVXN010000271.1:0-16687 GCA_043785085.1 Bdellovibrionales bacterium
AGTCACTGGAAGTCTGATTTTTCTCAATACCGCAGAAGCCCTGAAACTCGGTCTCGCTTCATCTGCCGCCGCGTGTGTGGTGAGCAAAAAATTAAAAGCCGAAGCAGAAGTCGCGCGCGGCACAAAAACCATTCTTCTGAGCCCGAATGTTGAACTCGCAATGGCCATGGTGGTGCGTGCGCATTGTTTAAGTACTCCTTATCGAAACCCTGACGCTCACGGCATTCATCCAACCGCCGTGATTCACGCGTCGGCTGAATTAGCGGCCGATGTGCAGGTTGGTGCACATGCCGTCATCAGCCAAGGCGTGAAGATCGGAAAAGGCACTGCTATTGGCGCAAACTCAGTCATTGAAGCTGATGTGCAAATTGGTGAAGACACCACAATTCATCCTTTGGTCTACATTGGCCATTCCTGCGAAATTGGCCAGCGCTGCGAAGTGCACCCACACTCCGTCATTGGCAAAGAAGGCTACGGCTATGCCCATGATGATAAAGGCAATCACTACCGCATTCCCCATATGGGTCGAGTGGTTCTTGAAGATGATGTCCATATCGGAGGTGGCTGCACATTGGATCGTGGCACGTTCGGTGAAACCCGTATCGGCCGCGGCACGAAATTCGATAACCAATGCCATATTGCCCACAACTGCAAAATCGGCCGCAACGGTTTGATCACGGCAGGTTTTGCCATGGGCGGCTCAAGCTCCATCGGCAATAATTTCATCGCCGGCGGTCAGTCGGTCATTACCGGCCATATTAAAGTCGGCGACAATGTTCATATTGCCGCACTCTCCGGAATTGCTAAGGATCACTCTGAACCCGGTCAGTTTGGCGGAGTCCCCTTGATGCCAATCTCACAATTTATTAAAATGAAAGCAGCCCTGGTGCAACTCCCAGAAATGCGCCGCCAACTCGCAAAAATCGTAAAAAAAGTTTTCCCCGAAGAAGGACTGTAAGCGAATGACGATTTATTTCACCACTCCGCTCTATTATGTCAACGACACGCCTCACATCGGTCACGCCTACACCACCGTGATCGCCGACGTGCTCGCGCGCTATCATCGACTTTTCGGTCATGAAACTCTCTTTCTCACCGGAACCGACGAACATGGCCAAAAAATCCAAACCGCTGCACACCGCCGCGGCGTTGATCCGCAAGAACACTGCGATGAATTTGCTTTGAACTTCCAAAATATATGGAAAGAGCTCAACATCAAATACGATATTTTTTATCGGACCACGGCTGATTTTCATAAAAAAGCCGTCCAGGCCTGCTTGCAAAAACTATGGGACAAAGGCGAAATTTACTCAGCCGAGTACGAAGGCTGGTACTCCGTTTCTGAAGAAATTTTCTACACCGAAAAAGACCTGGTTGACGGCAAAAGCCCGCAAGGCCGTGAAGTGACGCGCCTAAAAGAAACCAATTACTTCTTCAAGATGTCGAAGTACCAAGACCGCTTGATTGAGTACATTAAAAACAATCTCAGCTTTATCGAACCAGAATCCAAGCGCAATGAAGTGCTCGGCTTTTTAAGCAAGCCTTTACATGATCTCAATATTTCACGAACGAAAAGCCGGATGAGCTGGGGCATTGACTTGCCCTTTGATAATCAATTTGTCACCTATGTATGGTTCGATGCTCTCCTGAATTACGCCGTGGCCGTGGGTCTTGAGCGCCCCGGAATGGAAGCAGACTTAAAAAAATGGTGGCCCAATGCCGTGCACCTTTTAGGTAAAGATATTCTTACGACTCACGCCGTGTACTGGCCGACAATGCTGATGGCACTCGATGTCCCGATGCCGAAGAAAATTTTCGCGCACGGTTGGTGGCTCACCGACAACAATGAAAAAATGAGTAAATCAACGGGCCCGACGGTCAAGCCGCTGGATATGAAAAACATCGTTGGCGTTGATGGCCTCCGCTATTTTCTCACCCGAGATATCAGTTTCGGCAATGATGCCCAGTTCTCAGAAGAACTCGTGATCAACCGCGTGAATTCAGAGCTGGCCAATAATCTCGGTAACCTCTTCAGCCGCTCGACCAATCTGATCGCAAAATTTTTCGCTGGCCGCATGCCAAAAGCAACGCTCACGAATCCCGCAACCCAAGCGCTCAAAACCCAAGCCGAAAACCTCGCGCAACTCGTGAAAACTGAAATCGAGGATTTCTCCCCCAATAAAGCCGTCGGCCATGTGGTAGATCTTCTGAACGCCGCCAATAAATTCATGGAAGAGCAAGCGCCTTGGAAACAACTCAAAGACGGCCAAACCGCAGCCGGAGCTGAAACCCTGACGGCGGCCCTTGAAGTCTTACGCATCAGCGGAATCTTGCTCTCACCCGTCATGCCCGAGAAAATGTCAAAAATGCTCGAGTTGATTGGCTCTTCAGGTTCAGCAAGTTTTGCGGAGGCGAGCAAATGGGGTTTGATTCCCGAAGGCACCGCCATCGCCAAAGCTGAGCCGTTGTTTCCAAGGATTGAAACTGCAGCGAAAGGTTAGTCCTGCGACCGCGACATTTTTAATGTTCTCTGAGCTCCCAAGCTCTTTCAATTGGAGCTTCAGGGAAAAAGCCAGCCAAAACGCGCTCAACTTGAGAATGCGATTGCTCCTCAACCGCAGTTAAGACGGCACGTTTTTCTTGAAGCTTCAGGCTTTCATTTCCCGCCCCCGCGCCTCCCCTAGGACCCGAAAACCTAAATCCTCAAAGTCGTGTGAGTCTTATTCTGATCATGCAGAAGATCAAAGTTCTCCTCAAGCGACGTATAACTCGGAATTTCTTGCCAATCGTATTTTTGCCGACAAGTCTGAAACTCAACTTCAGGATTGGTCAAATCACGCAAGTACGCGATGAAATCACGCACTTCTTCAACCCCCGCCACTTCACCCTCTGCCGGAACGATGATCCGCGGCTGAAAGCGCGCGAGCAAATTCTCGAGCGTCTCAATCCACAAAGGCACGCGCCGGGCCGACTCATCTGAAACCACTGGGTGAATATGATTAAAAAACAGTGGCCCTAAGAACAGCATCGACCGAGACTCAAGAAAAACCGCCATGTCACAAGAAGTAGCAACAGCGCCGACCGGCACAAGGTGCAAAGTTTCACCAGCGAAACTCAATTTAAGCGACTCACGAACAACGGTACAGCGATCAACCATGTCACCAAGCTCTGCCCGCAACTCCCGCGCCTCACACGAACCTACGAAAATGCTTTCGGCACTCGAAAAAAGTCCGAGGCCGCCAGAAAAATGCCGACTCAACGAGTTTAAAATAACGGTCTGCACCTGTCCGGGAATCTGCCGCCCGAGTTCCTCTGAGGCCACACCCTGATTCACGTTGATCAATAAAACATTTGCGCCATCACTCAACACACCACAAGTGCCACTTCCGCCGTAGAACAGCGCCAACTGCTCATCCTGTTTTTCAAATGTGGTCGGCCACAGGAATCGTTTGGTGGGCTTCACATATTGCACCGAAGTGCCCATGATCAGTCCATAAGAAAAATGAATCAATTCTTTCAGATTCATGACCGCTTGGCCTTTAACTGCCGTGGCCCAAATGGCATTGGCAGCAGCTCAGAGTACTTCAGCATTTTTTTAATTCCCTGAGGATTGGCGAGCCATACGCGCGTGCCGGGCGCAAAAAATTCGGCCATCGTCTGCAAGCACAGACCGCACGGCGCCGCAGGTGTCTCAGTTTCAGTGACGACCACGATATCGGTGAACTGATTTTTTCCCTCAGAAACCGCTTTTAAAATCGCGACCCGTTCGGCACAAACCGCGCCGCCATAGCTGGCATTTTCAATATTGCAGCCGGTGAAGCACAAACCATCTTTGGTCATGAGTGCCGCACCCACCTTAAACTGCGAATAGGGAGCATAAGCCTGGTTTCGTGACTGCAGGGCCAGTCCATAGGCTTCTTTGATTGCTTTAGAGATTTTCATAAAAAACCAACCTTGCAAACGAGTCAGCTTATTTTTAAACACCAGAACGTAAATGTCACGCAATCGCATTGCATTGCCCGAATTAATCAGTTACTACGGCCATAAAAGGTGGGTCTCATGTCATTTGAAATTTATAAAGTTATACATATCACCGGTTTATTATTTTTGTTTACCGCATTCGGCGGCATCTTACTGCACGTCATGGCCGGCGGAAAACGCGATTATCCTTTGCGTAAACTCACCGCAGCCCTCCACGGCACTGGACTGTTACTTTTGCTGATTGCTGGCTTCGGTATGGTCGCAAGAATGAAAACCTTTGAAACCGGTCCGAGCGGCTGGGTCTTTGGTAAACTGGCGATTTGGGCGGTCCTTGGTGGCCTTCCCGCCTTGATCTACCGCCAACCACAAAAAGCAAAAGCCCACTGGGGGCTGGTGCTGATTCTCGGAGTTTTGGCTGCCTACCTTGCGATCTTCAAACCGTTTTAGAACATATCATAGCGAAGAAAGCGGCACTCAATCGGTCCATTGAAAACCGGAATGCGCCGCTCAGCTTTGAGATGCATGGCTTTGGATAATTCCGGATTGCCCGAAAGCACCCAGCAGGTCCAACCCTTAAAGCGCGATTTCAAGGTGAAAGCGAGATTCTTATAGGTCTCAATCAGCTCGCCTTCCGTGCCAAGACGCTCACCATAAGGCGGATTGACAACAATGATGCCCTTTTCACAAGGGGGCTCAAGTGTCTCCATAGCCTGTCGCTGAATCTCAATCAATTCAGAGAGGCCGGCTTTCTTCACATTGTCCTGAGAGATCAACACAGCATCGCGATTGATATCATAACCATAAAACTTAAACGGCAGCTCCTCGCGCTCACCTTCCATTGCCGCAGACA
The DNA here is from genome assembly GCA_043785085.1 of Bdellovibrionales bacterium. Lineage (GTDB taxonomy): Bacteria > Bdellovibrionota > Bdellovibrionia > Bdellovibrionales > JAMPXM01 > JAYVXN01. The sequence goes on from JAYVXN010000271.1 coordinate 4,832, forward strand.
ATTCCGCATCCCAATCGGCCTCGTTAAAACCTTTCAGGTTTTGAAAGGCAAACCGGTGACGAAGAGTTCCTGGCGCCATACCTAAAGCAATCAGTGCGCCCTCAATCAAGAAGGTCCCGGAGCCGCACATTGGATCTAACAATGGCACATCACCGGTATAGCCAATGGCTTTAAGGAGACCAGCCGCGACATGCTCCTTCAGCGGAGCCTCAACCATGCCGGTGCGATAACCACGCTTAAATAAAGCATCACCACTGGTATCAATACTGACCGAGAAGTTATTTTTCACAGCCCGAGCGTGAATTCGCAAATCCGGATCTTTCTTATCAACGTTTGGGCGCTCGCCAAATTTCTCACGAAACTGATCAACGACGGCGTCTTTGATTTTCATGGCGACAAAGCGCGAATCCGTAAACACCGAATCGCGCACCGACGCATCCACGGCCACTGTGCCGTTGGCCGCAATGTACTTGGTGTAATCATGTTTTAAGATATTATGATACAGATCTTCGGGTTTATAGGCCGGGAAGTCTAAAATCGGTAAAAGCACACGGGTGGCGCTTCTCAAGCGCAAATTGGCGCGGTAACAACCGGCCCAATTGCTATCAAAATAGATTCCGCCGGGACCTTTAAGTAAGTCCGTGAATCCGAGTTCTTTTAATTCTTGTTCAAGGGTTTCAGTCAGACCTCGTGAGGTCATGGCAAAAAAACGTGGCATAGATCTTCCGTTCCAACCGACTATTTAGTTTTCAAAAAGCAGGGCTGGAGGCAAATTAGTCAAGAGACTGTCACTTTGCAAGGTATAGGTAAGAAATAAGGCATAATAAGAAAAGGTCTTAGGCAAACGGCGCAAAATAGAAAGGGTCATTGTAGGAACAAACCCCTCGTAAGTCCCGTCATCTGAGAGACAAAGCAGACTCATCGACCGCAGTTTCGCTCAATTGATCTCAAGCCTTGTCTCCCTTTAACTTTTGGAATATTTGCAATTAAATTATCGGATTAATAAAATATCCCAAGTGGTAGCAATGGAAACAGCCGAAGTTGAATTATTGTTAAGAACTAATGATATCAAATTAGCTCCGCTGACATAGCAATAATATGAGACCGCAACAGGTAAAGGGCCTCGGGGGTTACAGACAACACTGTCGCCGACTGCAGCACTCGTAATAGTAAAAGTTGAAGACACAGAACTACTTGCTAGCACCGAAGGGGGCCCCGGCTGACTGCCAAGCCGATAGTTTCCCATCATTGGTGCGGCCCCAGCAGCGCCAACACGAATCGGCCCCATCACATCCAAGGCAAATGCCGGTGTTGTCGTGCCGATGCCGACATTTCCTGCGAAATAGTTTTTGGCACTCGGATCATTCACGTAAACCCCATATTTATTTGTCACACCGGTACCAAAAGTGTCGACATAGAGTCCGTAGCCGTTTGTGATAGTATTGCTCGTAGTCGGATTAAGACTGCTGAACACACCATAGCCATTTGAGATCGTTCCGCCAGTAGTCATATTGCCAACCGTTCCGTAAACTCCGACAGCCTTGGTAAGCGAGCCAGTACTGGAGTTGAGTATGGCACTTCCTTGAGTGCCCATGATTGTAGGACCTGTCGAACTCCCTGTGAAACTTGCATCACCATGAAGAGCCATCAATGTATCGGTACTACCCACATTGGTGCTACCGGTGCCCGCCTTTGAGCTAAGACCTTCGTAATAGGTAGAACTGGTGGCACCACTTGGATTCACATTCAGAAAAAAGCTTGCTCCGTTACCACTCGTTGTTGCGGTTATCGCACTCTGAACATCAAGTTGCGCTGCGGGGGCAGTGGTGCCGATACCGACGTTGCCGCCAGCTTGTACTGTCATACGAACGGCGTTATTGGTTTTCACATTCAGATCAAAGTTATCGTTGTTGCCGATATTGGAAATAGCGCCAAAACTATTGCCGCCATTTAAGACAACCGAAGCCGGCAGGCGTGCTACGCCCAAGGTGCCACTGGAGATATTGATGGCATTCAAATTCGTCAGAAGGCTGCCATCGACGACGGGTAATTGGGCTAAGCCATTAAGCTGCACGATGTTATTGGCGCCAGTGCCGACATTCAGAGTTGCAGCCGTGCCGAGGCCTGAAACGGCTGCGTTAGAAATGGCGATGTTTGAACAAGTCAGGTTATCACCAATAGAGTTATAGGTCAGAGTTTGCGCAGCCGAACAGCTTGAAGCCAAAGCTACACTGCCGGTGACATTTGATCTGAGATCTTGCATGGAGACAAAGTTTGGCGTGATATTAGTGCCGTCATACCTGAGCACTTGCCCAGCCAATGTAGGCGCCGTCACAGTTTTTCCTTTGATCTTATCTACAGACATCGTACTTGAGGTACCGCTCACATCACCACTGAACGTTGAGCTCGTTCCAAGTTTGTTATTGAATGTCATGAAATCAGCCATGCCGAGATAACCATCAACAGCGGCCGTGGCTCTAGCAAGGCTAATATTCGGAGCCGCAGCCGTACCTAAATTTGTAATTGGCGCCGCCACCGACACACTCGTCACAGGGGCTGATCCCGGAGTCGTCCAAGACAAATTTCCAGAAGCATCTGTGGTCAGCACTTGATTAAGGGTCCCGATCGCCGTTGGCCACTTTAAAATGTAAGAAGTCGACACCGTGGTGGGCGCCTGCACCGTCACTGAATTAGAGCCCGAGTCCTTGTAAACAACGGAACTTAGGTTGGCCGTATTCAACAAAGCAGTTCCAGCAAGAAAATTACCTAAAGAATCGCGCTTTACAATTGTTGAGACGGTATTAGCACTGGTCGCCCCATTCGCCAAAAGCTCTGCCGCGTGAACATTGGCAGCCGTCGAACCACCGACACTGTTTACTATCGCAGCCACTGCCCCCGGGCCTGTCGCCGTCACATCACTTGATAAAGACGTGATCCCGCCACCAGCGGCAAGAGATTGCGTGGATGTGCCGTTATAATATTGCAAAGTATTCGACGTGGAATTGTACCAGAAATTGCCCGCAGCTGGAGATGCCGGAGCAGAAGGAAAGCTCGGCACCGGTGCCGAGCCATTTGCCGCATTCGTCATATATTGCGCGCTAGTCCCACTGATCAACGCCAAGAGCTTAGTCACTGCAGTAGAACTGGCAAAAATCGACTCCACATTCGACTGCGTCACCGCCGCTGTCGTCGTATTCACCTGAAGCAAATCCGTCGCAGCTTTGCCTTGAAGAGAATCCGCATAAGTCGCATAAGGCACCGGCGTGATCGTCTGTGCACTCAAAATATCATTCGCAGCCGTGCCGCTAATACTGACGACCGTGACCTGAAGTTTGCGCGCATCCCCCACGACTGGCGTATAACCCGGCGTACAATGAGCTGCACCGCTCGCGCGAATCGCCGATGGGCTGTTAGCAAAAATCTGATTCAAAGAAAGATTCGGATCATTTAACGACCGCTTCGCATTGCCCGGAGCTGATCCAACCGTCACATTAAACTTGCCGTAGGTTTGCGATAAATCCAAAGTCTGAGTTTCCTCATACAAAAGACAAGTGGCCGTCGGATCATAAACTCCGAATGTCAAAACCACCGCATTGCTGGTGACGATGTTACCCGTCAGGTCCGTCAAATCCCCCTGAAACTGAAACGCTTGCGGAAGACTCTGCGCCTCTGCCGGAACATATCCCAAAATCATCAAGGCAAAAACCGCGCTCAGCGCCGCAGACCAGATTTTAATTTGACCTAACGCCATACGTCCCCCTAGTTATCCTTCATGGTCTTTATTTTATAAGAGCTTCCCTGCATTCCTGCGGCTGACGAAACTGGTCCACCGATTTGCCCTTTGAGTTTGAATTGAGTCCCAGTCATGACACCACCACCAGCAACGATGGCTGGAGAATTATACGAATCCTGGGTGTCAGCGCTGCCGATACAAGTGACCGGCATTCCGGTTTGCACAATATAATTTTTGTCCTGACCGGGAAACGACGCCGGAACATCAACCGATTGGTCGTCTTGCGTGACACCAAACGAGGCCACGCTGCCCACCAAATAAACCCGTCGCTTATCAAGTGCCGCAAAGCCAGTGGCGGTCAGAGTCGGACACGCGCCATTGTCACCGGCCGGAAACAAATAAAGATAAAGTTCTAAATGCCGGCCCGTCCCTTTTTGAATATCCATCGAGATTGTGCCGCCGGCGTCAGTAAAGCCACCGAGCATTCCCATCGACGGCTGACAAGCGGCAGTGACATTGGTAATGCCTGAGCCTGTAACGTTGACGGCATAGCAAAGTTTTTGCCCGGCCGGCGGCGCAGAAAGAGACGTCATTTTCTGGGAAGAACTACTTGATTGAGCTTTCGGCAGTTGAATTGAAAGACGCGCATGACCAGATTGGTTTTTTGAGCACGCAACCGCACTCAACAAAAGAAAGAATGTTAGTTTTAAAATCCGCATTCGCTTACGTCCTACAAAAATGATTTGATTACTTATCGGACGTATTTGAATTTACTAAAGGAATGTGTATTTCATTTTGAGAAAACAAAGCGCGTGACTTAATTGGTTCTCGATAATCTCCGTGCGAACGGACCAAACTCGAACGCATTTACGACCAAAGACACGCCTCAAACTGAGAGCGCATCAAAATCACTCAAGTCTCCTTGTATTGCGGTCCGCCCCCGCCTTCAGGCGTGGTCCACTCGATATTATCAAACGGACATTTGATATCACACGTCTTGCAATGAATGCAGTTGGTGTAGTTGACCTGCAGATTTTTCTTACCCGGACGTGCCGCATCCGGAATCATCTCATACACACTCGCCGGGCAAAATAAATTGCACGGCGACTGGTACTTCGGCTGGCACACCTCTCGGCAAATATCCGTATCTGAAACCAAAAGGTGATTGGGCGAATCCTCATCGTGCATGGTGCCGGTCAAATAAACGCTTGAGAGCTTATCGAAAAATAAAACTCCATCCGGTTTCGGTAACTGGTTATCCGGATGCTTTAAACCTTCCGGTCCCCAAACTTCCACGACGTCTTCTGTGGTCTGGTAGTCTTTCGTGACCGGCAGCCGGTCAAAGAGCCCGCGGCCACCGGTGATTTCTTGTAGCGCCAATAAGGGGCCAGCTTTTAACAATCCCATGCTCAAAGTCTGGTGAAAATTTCGCGTCTTCCAGAGATCCTCGCGCACATAAGATTTATTGATCCGCTCCTCATAAACAGAAAGAATATTGGCTGAAAAATCACCCTTGAGAATCGCATCCAGTGCTGTTTGTGCTGCCAGCATTCCAGACTTCATTCCAAGGTGAATGCCTTTGAGGCGCTTCACATCGACCATGCTCGCCGAATCACCGACAACCATCATGCCTTCCGAATAAAGCTTCGGCATGGAATACCAGCCACCCGCGGGCAAAGTCTTGCCACCATAAGCAATCACCCGCCCACCTTTAATCATATTGTAGACGAAGGGATGGGTTTTTAATTTCTGCAATTCCCGGTGAGGATCAAACAGCGGATCATGGGTGTCTAAAAAGCCTACCAAGCCAACTATGATTTGATCACCTGGCAGAGTGTAAATAAATGTCCCACCCACACCTTTATAAAGCGGAAAGCCGAGAGTGTGAATCACTTGGCCTGGCTTCACCGTGCCCTCCGGCATTTGAATGATCTCTTTCACTCCTTCTTCGTATACATCTGGATCTTTGCCCGCAGTTAAGCCCAGCTTCTGGGACACCTTTTGAAAGAGCGAGCCACGCGTGCCTTCGGCGAATATCGTGAGCTTCGCCTTCAAGAGCAACCCTGGTTCAAAGTTCGCTTTGCGCGCGCCATGCTTATCGAGGCCCTTATCGCCAGTTCGCACACCAGCGACCCGATTGCCCTCATACAAACACTCAACGGCCGCAAAGCCTGGAAAAATATTAATGCCTTTTTCTTCGCACTTTTGTCCCAGCCAACGGTTAAATTTTGAGAGAGAAATAATATAATTGCCGTGATTCTGAAACGGCGGTGGCGTGATCGGCAGTTTAAAGCTCGATTCGCGGCCCAGATAATGAACGGCATCGTAATCAACGACGGCTTCAATTGGACAACCCTGCTCTTTATAATCCGGCATCAATTCGCGAATCGCGACCGGATTCATCACCGCGCCCGAAAAACTATGGGCCCCGATCTCAGAGCCTTTTTCAATCACGGCAATCATCTGCTCCGCAATCGCCGGCCCCGGCCGCCGACCGTCAGTGACTTCTTGATTGTGCAGAGTGATCTGATTTTGAAGATGCAAAGCTGCCGCCAGACCGGCGCAACCGCCACCGACAATCAGTACATCAATATCCATTGCCTCACGCTCAATAGTTTCACGAGTTTCACGTTGGATTTCATCGCTCATAATTTCCTCGAATTTCAAAGGCCGTCGCTCGGAGGCACGGCTGCGGGAGTTTCAATGGTGGCAGTTTCATGCGAAAGTCCATCGGCGGATTTCGTCGGAGCTGGCAGCGTCGCTTGCACCCGCAATTCCTGCTCATCGCGACCGCCGTTATAAAGACGCAAAGTAGCTCGGTTTTGCTTCACCGGAGCCACCGTCGTCTCAGTGTCGTCTTCATCAAAATCAAGGGCCTGGACCGGCTTGGCAACAAACCCGATGAATAGCAATGCAGTTAGTAAGATAAATCTCACAAAGCCCCCTTTTAAGCTCATTATAGCGCGGCGATTTGCAGCTGGTCTACTCGAATCAGGATTTGAAGCGGCGGTGACTTGCCATCGGAATTTGTGCCCGAACCTTCGCAATCCGGTCTTTACGTAAGACAGCCCGAAAGATCCGACCCTGGGCCTCGACGTCCTTACACTCCGCCAGCACTACACCCCATGGATCGACAATCATCGAATGCCCAAAAGTCGCCCGCGCTCCACCTTTGACGCCCATATGCCTGCCACCTTGTGCCGCAGCTAAAACATAAGCCTGAGATTCGATTGCCCGTGCCCGGACCAAAATATCCCAATGCGCCTGACCAGTCGGCACTAAGAACGCCGACGGAATCAAAATCACATCAACTTGTTCACGGGCATAATAATTGTACAACTCGGAAAACCTTAAGTCGTAACAGATGCTCGACCCGAACTTCCAACCCTGCAGCGAAAACAAAAATGGTTTTTCACCATGCACAAAGAAATCAGATTCACGAATTGATTTTTGCCCCGTCACATCAACATCAAAAAGATGAATTTTGCGATAGTCCGGCTGAATATTACCGTCCGGAGTCAGAAGCAAGGACGCATTATAAGCCTTACCTTGATCCATCAAAGGTACGGAGCCCAAATGCAGAGTGGTTTTATGTTCAGAAGCCCAACGCGCTAGCCGCTGAATCGCAGGGTCCTCCAAAGTTAAACCCACGCGAGGCTCACTCTCATGGATACGAAAAAAAAGTGAGTTTTCTGGAAAACATATTAAATCTAGCCGCTCACTTTCCAGCGGCTTTAACAACGTCAAAATCTGCTGCAGATTTTTGCTAACCTCATCGACCGAGGTCATTTCACAAACGGCGACCGAGAGGTCAATTGAAGCCACAGAAGAGGCCGACATCTCTAGCGAGTCACCTTTCCAGTGATATCAGAAGAATAAGTAAGATGGGCCTGACCGACATTGCGGCAATTCCAACGAGAAGCCTCAAGCGTCAGTTGAATTGAATGCAAAACCGATTTGCAAGCATCATAAGAGCGGTTTCCGCCAACGATTTCGTCAACACCGGACTTTGAATAGGTGACAGTGCAGCCTCTTTTTTCAGCTTCATCAGGAGTAATGCGAATCGTGCGAACATTTTTTTGATTCTTACACAAAACAAAGGCCGAAGCCTTCTGATCTAAGCTAGCATGGGCTGATATGCCAATTGCCAAAAACAATAGTCCAGTGATGAACAATTGCGCTGTTTTCATTTCTACCCCTTTTTTGCACCTTTAACTAAAACCTAAACGACACCCAAAAATCTAGTCCTGAAGCAAAAAAAATGGCAGCCTCAGGCCGCCATTTTTCTTAACAATCCACATTAAAGAAGTGATTACGCACTCTTCTCTTTTGTCGCTTTTTTAGCGGCTTTCTTTTTTGGCGGATTTTTTGCGGGAGGCGCATCAACCAACTTCACATTTGAGTAGTGAATATAGCCTTCAGTTTTTACAATCCCGTCTTGCTTTGTATGCTTGGTCAAAACCTTCACGCCCTGAATGCGAATGCGCATACGGGTTTTATCGATATCCAAAACCGAGCCACGTTTGCCCTTTTCAGAACCAGTGATCACTTCTACAGTCGCACCTTTTTTAACTTTTAATTTCATCATGATCAGGCTCCTTAGGCTTTTTTCACTTTTTTGGCGCTCAGCTTAACGCGAATTCGGCGTTTAATATCGAGAGCACGCTGGGACATCTTTTTATCATCAAGACCCATGATGAATTTATCGAGACCGCCGGCGTGTTCCATGTCTTTAATCGCACTGGTCGCCAGGCGAAGCGTGACAAGATCATCCAGTGAACGGCTAAATATACGTTTTTTCTGAATATTTGGCTGAGCAATCGTCTTCGTCTTGATATTCGAGTGACTCACCAAATTTTTTACTTTTGGACCTTTACCGGTCAATTCACAACGTCCCACTGAGGACCTCCTCCAGCAACATTTCGAACAGAGGCATAAGGTATAGTTAAAAAGCTACTTGTTGGCAAACGAATTTTAGCGTATATCAATGACCTTGCTTAAAAATACGGATTAGAAGCGAAAAAACTTGATGTTAGGCTGCGTTCGCATTATTCCAAACGCTGTCAGAATATAGTGTAAAGGTAAGGAAAGCCCCAATGAAGAAAAACATTCGTTCAAAATACCGCCCTGAGTTTCCTGGTGATTATAACTTTGATTATAAGGATGCTCAGACCCTCGGCCGCTTTATTAGCGAAGGTGGTAAAATCACGCCCGCGCGAATTAGCAAATTGAGCTTGGCTCAGCAGAAACAAGTTGCCGCAGCTGTTAAAAAAGCTCGTAACTTAGCCATGCTTCCCCAAGGTACTGAGTCTTACGATTTCCATGAGCGCCCGGAGCCAATTTCTCCGAAGCCATTCACGATCTAATATATTCACAGTTGATATGATGTGAAAAAAAAAGCGGAGTCCAACTCCGCTTTTTTTATTTCAAGTCCCTGGCACAACCATACGACGAGACTTGTACCAATCATAGGCCGTCGCGATCATCAGCAAGAGATAAACTAATTCAGAAACGTGGTGAAAGACGGGGCCAGGCAGCCCCCAAACTCGCAACTCAGAAAACTCTTCGCCGAAATGCCAAGCCCGCATCGCTATCATCGGTACCGAAGTAAAAAAGAGATGCAAAAGACCCATCACGAACGTGGGCGTGCGACGAAACTCCGCACGCCGCAGTCCTGTTACCAGCAAGGCAGCTCCTAACAGAACAAAGAGAGTGCCGGCCACCAAGCCAGCGACTTGTCGGTCTGTGATCACACGAAAGATGATCGTCACAGCAATCATGAGCAAAACTTCGACGATGAAATAAAAACGAAAGCATTTTTTACAATTCATGAAGTGATTTTGCCGGAGCTGTCCGTTATTCGCAAGCCGCTTCCGAATCTCGGTACGGTTTGTCTGAAATTTGCGACAGCGACTTCTGACGCCGTGCCTGTAATCACAATTACGCCAAGACAAAGCTGGCATTTGAATTGCTCTACCGAACCTCGTCCACAAACAATTGGAGGGAGATTTCAATGTCACACACACAGATCATCAATTTTCGCTTTTTCAAACAATTATTAGTGCGCCTTGAAGAGTACGGACTGAATCCTTATGAATGGCGCATTGAACGCCAGGCTTCTGAAGCAGGTACTCTGCGCTTGTGCCATCGCCGCGATCCGGGATTTCAATTTAAAGGCCGTGCCCTTTTAGAAAAATCCGGTCGGGTCAATTGGCAAGAACTGACCCTGATTTCAATTTAATATCTTATTTATATGACTCACACTTTGTTGAAAAAATAGTGAGCGGCCACAGCTGCTCACGAGAAAGACCGGCTGCATTCGGAAGAGTTTTCAGAAGTTTTTCGCGCCATTGCTCAAAGGCGATTTTGCCGAAAATTTTTGTCACCTGTTCTTTCAAATCGCAATACGTTGAAACATCCGAAGCATCATACCAAGCATGACGCTGCAAATAAGACACCGGCGGTTTACCACCCCAGGCAATCTGCGCCATCAATTCAAGCGAAGCCCAAAGCCATTTTCGAATTTCTGGCGTTCCGGCAGCGGTCTCATTGCATTGAGCTGGAATTTGCCGAAGATCAATCACTAATTTCTTAAGGCCCAAAAAGTATTCGAAACAGCCCCCAGGGTCCGGCTGCTTTTGGCAGTCTTCATAGCGAGCTTTAATCGGCGCAGGAATCGAAATGCCTTTCTCTGTGTGGGAATAAAGAAAGTGTTTCTGGGCTTCTTTGAACAATTCTATCTGACTGTCACAAATCGTTTTGGGTGGATCGTTTAAAATGATAAAAATAAAACCAATCAAAATGGCGCCGATGGCAATCACGAATTTTGGAACTCCCAATAAAAACTGGTTCACTTAGTTGCTCCAGGCACTAATCGACGACTCTGAGGCATTCATGCGAGGCTTCCGGTTTAAACGGGCTGGCCGGCTTTCGCCCTTTTTGCACCCAAGTACTTCGATCCCGTCCACAAAAGAAAATATTGTACAGTGAATCCACTCGGTATATCCGCACAATATTAGCGAGTTGATCAAATACATCTTGCAGCCGTTCCATGCGCTCATCTCCGTAACTGCCCTGAACCAGCTCAAGTGAGCCGCAAGCCGAGTTGAGAATTCTTAAGAGATGACCGCGTTCGTGTTCCTTGGCTAAAACCGAAAGACGTTCGGTGTGTTTGATTTGATTGATCACTTCACGAATATTGATTTCAATCTGATCCTCGTCACGATTGACAAAGGACTGATGCAATCCTTCCGATGTATTGAGAATTTGGTTTAGTTCCGCCATGAGTTTTTGCGGCAGCAAAATGCGTGAGGCGGGGTTCATTTTTCCCGCCGCTACCGGATGCGGCCAAGTGAGTAGACTCCAGCCGAGCAAAACAATGATGAATATTCTGAATCCACGCATACCAACGTATCGGAATGATGCGCGAATTTCAGAAGAGCTCCGCCGCGTTTTTAGGCTTAAGTCCGGAGAAAATTAAAAGGTCATCGTGCCCTGAAGAAACATGTCGTAAATTGTTTGATCCTGAGGATTCAAACCTGGCGGAAAGCCTTGGGGCACCGTCACCGTTTGTTTTTTAAGAGCATCACCCGGCATATAGGCTCCGCCCCTAGCACTAATTTTGAAGCCGCCTTCAAAGGAGCGATTGATCCAAAGATCAAATTCCGTACCGAGATCGGCCTCAGACGGGTTGGCCGTTAGATTGGTATAGTGCGCCCCTGGCATGCTGGCGACATTGACGCCATTTAATTGCCCGGCTCCCGAATTGGGGCCGACTTCAGTCCGGCGAAAGTTCCAGACACCCAGCCCAAGTTCGATATCTTCAAATGGGCTCACACTTAAGTTGAGATCTGCGTAACTGAGATTCCCCCAGCGCCAAACATCCATGAGCCCGCCATAGTCATGAATATCATAATAAAGAGTTTCAAAATTATAATTGCCGACCGTATCGCCCGTCGCACTGTTAGCGCCCGAATCACGGTGGTACCCCAGCGAAACTTTCATCGTCAGCCAATCCGGATTTTGATAACCAACGAGCAAATCGCCCATATTGGTCGTGACCGTTTTGTCAATGGCACCAGGAGCACCGCCACTCAGGTTTCCAGAAACAAAGGCGCCGGTGA
>JAYVXN010000272.1:0-5477 GCA_043785085.1 Bdellovibrionales bacterium
GGTTGCGACGTCAAAAATCATTATCACTGGGAGTTGCCGTCCAACGCCGCGGCTGCGGCTCGGTGGGACCCGCAGGGGGCGCTTCATTGGATCGCGGCCGCTGAACCCGCTTTAGACGATGCCTATCATTCGTCGCGTGGGTTTGAGAAAAATCCATGGTGCATGGCCTACGTCGGGATAAAAGCTGTCACGACACCAAGAAAGCCGTTTGCTCCTTTGGGCCAGGCGATTGAATTAGATGCTCGATCCTTTGCCGGGCCTTTCGGCGGTCGCGTTGGGCCCTGGGTGAAAAGCCGCTGGTCGCCCGGCTCTCCGCAATCTGATACGGGTGATCTCGTTGATCCGCTCTCAATTCCGCGCCAAGAACCGACGACAACCACCGTGCCCAATGATCCCGCTTATATTCCAAACTATTCGCGCTTTCCCGGAGATACATTGGGATTGAAATCACGCCTAGCTTTGGCTGCCTCTCGTCAGTGGTTGGCCGCGACGCCGGTTAATCCGAATCTTTTAAAGCTCAGCGTTGCTTGGTATGATGAGTACAAAAACCTCGCGGCCACGGTTGGTGTCGGTCAAGAAACCGGAGACGCGCTGGCTTGGGATCAAGTTAATAATATGGCTCCGTTTATTCGACAAGCGGAATTGGCGGCTGTCGAACCTGACCTTTTTGATATCACCTACTATTCAATTGAGCCGGATTACTATCGCAATTATTTTTCGCACGTGAATGCGACAACTGGAGCCAGTCGCTTTGGCACCCTTCAGCCAATTTCTGATATCGGCTCACGCTTAAATGTGCCTAATTTATTGGCGATCGGCGTGAAGGATCAAATTCTCGCCGCCTTCTCTCCCGGTGGCAGCGGCACTCCTGGATTTGATCCGTCTTTGAATTTGTACTGGGCGGTACGTAAAGAAGAACATGTGCTGACGGGCTGGACTCATGAAACCATGGAGAATTATAGTTTTCCAGATCAAGCTTATATGCATTGCGATCATGTGCCGAACAAAGCGGCCAATCCTGGAAATTGTTCAGCCGGCGGCCGGGTCGGCTATTCGGTGCGCACCCTCGCTAAATCCTATTTAATGTCGACGAAGCATCAGCTCGGCGGCAGCGGTTCGCCGCCCAGTCGAATTATCAATCCGCCACCCTCGACATTTTAAGTCTCATTTTGAGATTTTTGGACTTTTGCTGCTCACTGTTTCAACAGCTGTCAAAAGCGTTACGCGTTCAATTGCATCTCTGAAAATTTATTGAAAATCATCACTTAGCTCTCAAGTCGCCTTTCGTCTGGGCCGATAAATTAAGTGAAGTTCAAGAAAATTGTCGATTCACCTGATCTTTTTTCTGGGAGACTGATGTGAACAAGTTGAATTTAGTGATTTTTGGAATACTCGTTTCACTCGTGCCGATTGTTGCCCATTCAGAGTCTGGCGGAAATGACATATTAAGAGGATATGCGACTCCAAAACCAAGTTCGAACGTCGGGGTTACAGAGGCAGAATGTAACGCGAAAAACGGAACTTGGGATATCAGCTTTGACCAAGTTACTGGAACTTGTACTCCTGGAGACCCAAATAATTCTAAAAATAGTCAAGCCAGTGCTGCTGATAACAGCGACACGGGTTCAGGTAAAGCCGACGGCAACTGTGCCCAGGATGGCGATCCCTGTTGCGACAGTTTTAACAATGCGAAAATGGCGTGCAAACTCGGTATGGGTGACGGCGATCAGGCAATGATCATGCAAGGACTTCAACAAGGAGCAGGTGCTGCGACGATGGGCGCGGGTGCGAAAAGTCAGTGTGATACAGCCGCCAAAGCAAGTGAACTTTTAGGCGCAATTAACGGCGCTCAAGGTGCGGCATGTACGACGGCTGAAGTGATGTGTGTCAATGCCTGTGATGAAACCTTAGGAAAAGTTGGCAGCAAGGGTACGGCGCCTGATACAAATAAAGCAAAAATTGCCAACGCCTATAAATCAAAGTGCCATGCCTACCGCGCCGACATCGCCCGCATGGCAACGCAAGTCATTCAGTCATTTGGCGCAATGAAAGGTGCGATGGCCTGTTCCGAAGCACTGAAACAAGTGCCCGTCGCAGTTCCAGCTCCGACAACTCCGCATCTAGTTATGCCCAACCCAATTGTGGGCAACACCGATTGCTCAAATCCCGCCATGGCCAGCACGTCACAATGTCTGTGTGTCGCCAATCCCAGTAGCCCGCTTTGCGGTGGCACCCCGGGTGGTGGCACCGGTGGGCCCGGCGGCCTTTCAAAGAATAATAGCCCAGGCGGCACTTCCGGAAAATACGGTGGCACCAGTGCACTGACCGATGGCTCAATGCCACCCGGCGGACCGACCGGACCTGGTGGCCCTTCTAATAACAAACCTGGTAGTGAGATTCCACAAGGTGGTGGCGGCGGCTTTGGTGGTGACCTCAAAGGTGGCGGTGCGGCTGCGGCTGCAGCATCTGACGATCCCGGCGCTGCTGGGGCGCAAGGCCTTAAAACTGATATTATTGGTGGCGTGACCGGTGCGGGTGGTTCGTATTCCTACGGTCGCGGTGGAGGTACTCCTGCTGGAGACGCCCAAAGCAAATATCTCAAAGCCCTGCGTGATAAATTTAATCTCTCAAAATTCTTGCCGGGCAAAGGGGCGCAGCGAGGTCTCGCCGGAATGGCCGGACAAAACAAAGATGGTATAACCGGCGCCATGGGCCCTTCGATATGGCAAAAGGTTTCGAACCAATACGACCAGCAAAAACCAAGTTTAATTTTAGGTGATAAGTAAGAAAGAGGCCACGAATGACTTTCGGGATAAAACTATTTTTACTTTTCTTTGCGGTCACAGTGGTTTGCGAAAGCGGCGTGGCCGGTGGCTCGGCTCAGTTTCAGCAAGCCGCCAACGCCCAAGCCCAACAGTTTCAAAAATCTGCCAGTGCACAGCCGAGTACCGCGGGTTCAATGAATGATTCGGCAAAAAAATCCGGAAGCACATTCAACATGGGTGCTGCAATCAACGGTGTCATGGCGGTCGGCTTTGGTATTCAGTGCGCAACGACCACTCCAACAAATCAATTTGCCTGCATGATGGCCGCGACTTCAGCAGCTCAAGCGGCCACGAACATGGCAAGTGCCGGCGGTGCCGGTCAATCTGCGGGTGCAACAAATTACGGTGGCGGTGGAAACCCGTATGTTCCGATGACGATACCGGATCTCACTCCCGGAGTGGTGGACCCGCCCGTTAATGGCCCAGGAATTTTCGGTGGGAATGGCAGACCTACTGGAACCTTAGAACAAAAACTCTCACAGGTTTCAGGAATGCTGCAAAAGATGGGTTATAAAATGAGTGCCGATAATAAATCGGTCGTTGGCCCAGACGGCAAATCCGTTCCAGTGTCCTCCTTAGGTTCTCCTGACGCGATGAAATCGGCAGGTTTTTCTGACTCGCAAATTGCCGCAGGAATGGCTTTGGCGAATTCAATGCAGGCAAAACTAAAAAACAAGTTAAAGGGCATGTCTCTTGACGATAGCGGTGGCGGTGGCGGTGGCAGCGGCGGACGAGCCGGTGCTCAACAAGCCAATGCCTTTAATTTCTCTGATCTGTTGGGTAAACAAAAACGTGCGCCGGCCTCAGCTGCGGGTCTCTCAAAACGTTATGGCAATGACAGCATTGGTGTTCAGGGCGATGATATCTTTCGCATGATCACCAACCAGTATCAGAAAAAAGATTCACAAAACTATTTTCTTAAACAATAGAATTTAAAAGACGATTTCCTTTCGAATCGTCACATGACTTGCGGTTTTCGCATTCGGTAAAACGACGCAATCTTCTAAGTGACAGCCCTCTGATATTTCAGCGCCGTCTCCGAGTACCACAAAACCTTTGAGTCGTGCGCTCGCAGCCACTCGGCAATCATTTCCGCAAAGTACTTGCGCGCCATCACTGACAGAATTTGCCGGCAGATCTGTTCCGGCACCTATCCAAAGAGATTTGCGCTCCTGATAGCGAGGCCAGAATCGCTCTGCCAATTTCAATAGAAACGGCGACCCAGCAGCCAAGAGCTTCAGGCAGGCTTGAGTGGCCTCAAGAAAGTCGGTAGGATTGCCAGATTCAAACCAAGTACATGTCTCTTCGGCGACACAAACTTTTTCACCGTTTTTAATCGCAGCGGTCAGGGCATCATAAAGAATATTGCTTTCACCCTCGGGCAGATAATCAAAAACCCGCTCACTTATGACTTGAATGCCCACATAGTGAAAGCCGGTAAAGGAGCCTTCAGTAGGAGCATTTTTGCCAAAGCCGTGCACCATTTGCTGTGAATCAGCCCAGACACCACCGAATTGCTGACCGACTTTCGGGTGGCGCACGACGAGAAGAGTGGCGATGGCGTCATGGCGAAGATGCGTGCGCATCAAAAGATCCATCATATTTGAGCGCGACGGGAGAATCACCTCATCACCGTTAGCAACCAAGAAATTGCCACTGCCTTTGAGAAAATTCTTCGCCCGCCAAATACCGCCGCCGCTTCCTAAGGGTTTATCAAGTTCGGGTGAGAAATTCACTCGGCCTTGAAAACCAGGGATATTCTTGGCCAGATTTTGAATTTGCTCTGGCTTGTAATGGAGGTTTAAAACCAGTTCATTCATTCCAGCCAACTCAAGAACGGGCAGGGCAAAATAAATTAACGGAATATTGAGAAACGGCAACGCCGGTTTAGCATAATGATCGGTCACGGGGCGCAACCGTGTCCCGAGTCCTGCCGCTAAGACCATAGCTTTCATACGGCCTCAAATTTTTTATCAAAAATCCCGCGGTCATTGAGGATATTATAAAACGTGCGGTATTCAGCAAATGGCCAAAGACTTTTCTTTACTGTTTGCAATATTGGCGTCAAATATTTTAAATACCGAGTATCTTGGCGAAGATTATAAAAACTTGAAAAACTTCCCGAAGCCTTAAAGCAACGCTGGATTGTTTGAATCTCATATATTTTTTGAAAATGTTCTGCCGAAGTCTCTCGGATTTGCGTGCCGAGCCGCAGGTCATCGCGCTGTCTTAAGTAATAAGCAATCAGTTCGCGAGCAATTTCATCGTCCATCTGCACGTAGGAGTCACACATCAGGCTAACGAGATCATACTGGACCGGACCCAGGCGCGCGTCTTGAAAATCAATCACGCGCATTTTATTAAATTTAATCATCAAATTGCGCGAATGATAATCGCGGTGGGCGATGAATTTCTGCTCCTGGTGAAGTGTCGTGCAAATCGAGGTGAACACGTGCTCCAATTCTTTTTTCTCGATGTCAGTTAGGGCGACACCGCAAAGGCCAGTGAGCAGGTGATCACGGCCGTAATTCATTTCCCAAAGAAGTTTTTCAGTATCAAATTCGATTTTAAAAGCTGTGCAATTGCCGCGGTCGAGCGTCGTTGGATAATGAATCTTAATAATTTCATCCAAAGCCTGCTGATAATAAGGAA
>JAYVXN010000273.1:0-5433 GCA_043785085.1 Bdellovibrionales bacterium
ACGGTGTACGTACGCCTCGTCCAGATTTTCCTGCGCGAGCCGCCACCTTCGGGCTTCTGGAGCATTCCGACTCGAAAGTTTATGCAACATTGGGGTTAAACCCGAAGCAACGCATAAGGCCGAGTCCCGGCGGCGCAGCTCGTGACTTCGCATGAAGAGAGTGTTACCTTTTCTGCAACTCAAACAGGAGTCACTAGTTATGAAAATCAGTACCAAACGGTCATATTTTGCTTTTCCAAGTTTGTTACTCACTCTTTTAATGACACTCAGCGGTTGCGGTATCCAGGCGATTCCGCAGTCGAAAAACCAGGTTGATGCGGCGCTGGCCGAGACTGTGAACCAGTATAAGCGGCGTTCTGATTTGATTCCGAATTTGGTTGAAACCGTCAAAGGTTATGCCAAACAAGAGCAGGAGACTCTGACTCGTGTGGTTGAAGCGCGTGCTAAGGCGACGTCGATGAATATCGATCCATCTAAGGCAACGCCGCAGCAGATTCAAGATTTTCAAAAAGCGCAAGGGGGCCTGAGCTCAGCTCTCGGTAAACTCTTGGTGGTGACGGAAAATTACCCTGATTTGAAATCAAATCAGAATTTTCGCGATCTGCAGGCGCAGCTGGAAGGGACGGAAAACCGCATTACGGTGTCGCGTAATCGCTACATTGAAGCGATCAAAGAATTTAACAATTTGATCACGGTGCCGCCAACGAATTTCACCAATATGCTCTTTTATCATTTAGAGAAAATGCCACAATGGGGTGCCGATGTGACCGAAGAAGAGAAAAAAGCACCGACGGTTAAATTTTAAATGATGATATCGCTTGGCCGTTTTTTCATGAGCGCTTGCGTGTTGAGCTTTTCGCTCCTCTTTTCGGTCTGCTTTTCGGTCTGCTTTTCGGTCTGCTTTTCAGCCGACGCGCAAGCCGCATTTAGCGTCCCTGAGCTCACCGGCCCAGTGATGGACAATGCCGGTATTTTCAGTCGCAACACTCAGATGCGAGTCGAGGCGGCACTGCGCGCCTTGCATGAACAGGGCGGAAGTCAAATCACCGTCGTGACCCTTCCGGATTTAGGTGGCGTTGAACCTGAACAAGCCACCATTCAGATGTACGACAAATGGAAGCTCGGCAATGTTAAAGATGACCGCGGCGTGATCTTTCTGATTTCACGCGATGATCACAAGATGCGCATTGAAGTCGGCCGTGGCCTCGAGGGTATTTTGCCGGATGTGATCGCCAAACGCATTATTGAAGATGATGTGGCTCCGTTGTTTCGCAGTGGCAGTTTTGACGATGGTCTGACGGTCGGTATTTACCGGATTGTCAGTGTCAGCGATCCAAATTTTGATATTAAGTCCTATTTGAATGCGAATATGAGTCGAAGGCGTTCCTCACGTGGTGATCCATCCTCGAATCTAATTGTCCTGATCATCTTTGCGGTCTTTTTTCTCCTGCGCCTCTTGTTTCGCGGCCGTGGTTTTTACGGTGGCGGCTGGAGCGGCGGAGGCTTCGGCGGCGGCGGCTGGTCTGGCGGTGGTGGCAGTGGCGGCTGGGGCGGTGGCGGCGGTAGTTCATCTGGCGGCGGCGCCTCAGGAGGCTGGTGATGGAACAAATTCCAAGATGGCTCAAGGGTCATTTGCGTCAAGAAGATTTACCGCGCATTGAGCAAGCGGTCACCGTCGCTGAGACGAAAACCAGTGGTGAGATCGTGCCGATGTTGGTCGGTAAGTCTTCCAGTATCGGCCATGTACCGGCAGAGATTTTTCTGCTTGTGATGCTGGTGCTTCTCGGAGCGGTTTCGACTTGGAATACGGACTTGTTGCCGCTGTGGTCACTGCAACTTTTAGCGGTGCTCATCGCGGTTGCGGCAACTGTGGTCTTGAAAGATATCGCCGCAATTCAACGCTTCTTAACTCCGCACCATGATCAAGTCGATTCGGTCATGCACCGAGCGCAACTGGAGTTTTTTCTCTCTGATATCAAACAAACCAAAGCGCACACGGGTGTTTTGATTTTTGTCTCAATGCTTGAGAGACGCGCGGTGATTTTGGCGGATCCAAAAATTGCCGCCGAATATCCACCGGAAACTTGGACGGATGTTTTGCAGCCACTGATTGCGGAGATTAAAAAGGATCGGCTTGCTGAAGGATTTTGTATTGCGGTGGCTAAGTGTGCCGAGAAATTGGCGCCGCATTTTCCTGCGACCCCACACGTAAATGAGCTGCCGAATAATTTGGTGATTAAGAATTAAACGCCGAAAGAAGAACCGCAGCCGCAGGTTTTTGAGGCATTCGGATTTGAAAACACAAAACCTTTGCCGTTGAGTCCGCCTTCGAAATCCAAGGTCATGCCGGCCACATATAAAAGACTCTTGTTATCGACGACGACTTTCGTGCCATGCTCTTCAAAAATCTTGTCGTTGTTGGCCACAGTGGTGTCGAAATCAAGTTTGTAAGACATTCCAGAGCAGCCACCGGGCACGACTTTTACGCGCAGAAAACCATCTGCTTGAGATTTTTCATCTTCAGTTTTCAGTCTCAGAATCTGCTTTGCCGCTTGCTCACTGATTTGTATCATTTTGGGAATCCTCCACAGAACTCATTCTATCTTACCCTATTTTCGCCAATACAGGAACCCCTTTACAGAGGCGCCTGTGCACCTTTAGGCGTGAAGGTGTAAGGTATTGATTTCTGAGCAGCATTTGCCACTGTCGAGATGAGTTGCGCAATCGTATAATCGACTTCCTCACGCGTGGTTTTGCGACCAAGGCCAAAGCGCAGGGTGCTCGAATTGGGGTCATCGGCTTGCCCAATCGCCAGTAAAACATGGCTCGAAGACCCCGCACCAGAACTGCACGCCGAGGCTGAACTATAAGCAATGTCTTTCATGCCAAGGAGAAGATGTTCAAGTGAAACGCCGGGGATGGTGATGCTGACATTGTGAGGTAATCTTGCCGTTGGATGGCCATTTAAAATCGCCTTCGGAATTGCGGCTTGAATGGCTTGAATCATGTGGTCGCGAAATTCTTTGAGTCTTTGGCTTTCGCTTGCCATCACCTCGGCACAGATTTCACAGGCCTTACCAAGGCCGACGATACCCGGCACATTGTGCGTACCACCGCGAAGGCCTTTTTCTTGGCCGCCGCCGAGTAGGTAGGGATGCAAGCGGACTCGCGGGGACGTATGGCGAACATAAAGTGCACCGACGCCTTTGGGCCCATAGAGTTTGTGTGCTGAAATCGAGAGTAGATCGATTTTCATCTGTATGACATCAATTGGAATCTTCCCAACCGTTTGTGCGGCATCGACGTGAAAAGTCAGCCCTCGCTCGCGGCACAATTCACCGATTTCTTGAATCGGATGAAGCGTGCCGATTTCATTATTGCCATGCATGAGTGAAACCAAAGTGGTGTTCGGTCGAATCGCCGTCTCCACTTGCGCGCGGCTCACCTGTCCAAATTTATCAACTGGTAACACGGTCAACTCATGGCCCAGTAGTGCCGCCCTCGTACAGACTTCAAGAACGCACTTATGCTCAGTCACCGCAGTGATAATGTGTTGCACTTTTATTTCTTGTGCTTCGAGAAAACCTAAGATGGCGAGGTGAATACTTTCAGTGGCGCCACTGGTGAAAATTATTTCTCGGGCACTGCCTTTAAGAAGGTCTGCGACTTTTTCACGAGCTGATTCGACGGCATTTTTAGCGGCCCAACCAAAACTATGTTGTCCACTCGTGGCATTGCCAAAAACTTCGCTGAAGTAAGGTTGCATGGCTGCAAAAACCTCAGCATCAACGGGTGTCGTGGCATGGTGATCTAGGTAGATAGGTAACTTCATGTCACGAAGATTAGTGGTCCTCTGAAGGTTTGTCTACTAAGACAGAACTGACAAAACTGACAAAACTGACAAAACTGAAATTGTCAGACCGAAGCCGGGCCGGACGAAAGCCGGAGTCCGAAATCCGCTGTCAGATTATGACTCACTATATCTAGGGTCTAGATTTGTTGAAACCACTAGATCTAGTGTTGATTCGCTTGATTTTGCCATTCCATCGTGATTTCGTTGTGGGTATGACGAATCCCGGAGGGTGTTATTCTGAACGCTTTTTCAGCACTTTGCGACCTCAGATGAAGTCGATAAAGAGCCGATAAAGAACACGGAGACCCAAGGGGATTCATGCATCAATGAAACACCGCATCCAAGAATGGAGGCCGTCATGCAAAACACCCAAGTGAAGCCGAAGCCAAAGTCAGCCAAAAGAAAAGGCTCGGAGTTTAAAGCCTACTTTGTCGCCAAAGGCGAAGACCCCTACAAACAAGTGAAGTGGACCAGACGCTCGTCCCAGATTACAGGTTCTGACGGCAAAGTCGTTTTTGCGATGGAGAATGCGGAAGTTCCGGAGTTTTGGAGTCAACTCGCCACAGATATCGCTGTGAGCAAATATTTTCGTAAAGCGGGAGTTCCGCAAACGGGCCATGAAACTTCCGTACGGCAACTGGTGCACCGAGTGGCGCACACAATTCGTCAAGCGGGCGAGGAGTTTGGTGGGTACTTTGCAACAAGAGAAGATGCCGAACAATTTGAAAAAGAACTCGTGCATCTCTTGCTTTTTCAAAAAGCGGCGTTTAATTCTCCGGTTTGGTTTAATTGTGGCCTCTTTCACGAATACGGCACGATTGGCTCGGGTGGTAATTTTGCCTGGGACCCCGCAACCGACACATTAATTGAAACGAAAAACTCCTTTGAGCGGCCGCAATGTTCAGCGTGTTTTATTCAAAAGGTCGAAGATGATCTCATGAGCATTTTTGATTTGGCGAAAAATGAAGCGCGCATCTTTAAGTTCGGCTCAGGAACTGGCACCAACTTCTCAAAAATTCGCGGCCACATGGAAAAACTCTCAGGCGGCGGCCTCAGTTCGGGCTTGATGAGCTTTCTTGAGGTGCTCGATCGCGGCGCTGGCGCCACAAAATCAGGCGGCACCACAAGGCGTGCGGCGAAGATGGTGAGTCTCGACATGGATCATCCCGAAATTGAGGACTTTATCAACTGGAAAGTGCGCGAAGAAAAGAAGGTACAAGCCTTGGTCGAATCGGGTTATAGCTCCGACTTCAATGGTGAAGCGTATCGCACGGTCGCTGGGCAAAATTCAAATAATTCTGTGCGAATTCCTGATGAGTTTATGGCAGCCGTTCACCGCGATGGTGAGTGGCAAACCACGGCGCGGACCGATGGTCATGTGATAAAAACTTATCAGGCCAGGGAGCTTTGGCGGCAACTCAACCATGCGGCTTGGGTGTGTGCCGATCCGGGCGTGCAATTTGATTCGACTATTCAAAAGTGGCACACTTGCCCGAACACGGATCGCATCAACGGCAGCAATCCGTGCTCTGAATATATGTTCTTGGATGATTCCGCCTGTAATTTGTCGTCGCTCAATT
>JAYVXN010000274.1:0-16562 GCA_043785085.1 Bdellovibrionales bacterium
TCGCGAAAGCTGCGAATCAAGGTGGGTCCAACGAGAAACCAGTTGGAAGTTCCCCATGAGTCCGCAAACCAATGCACCAGCCCCGAGGTGAAATCTGCACCGATCCAGCCCGCCATAAATCCGGCAACTGCTAAAAGCGGGTGCTGGCTCAGGCCACCGGAAAGTGCTCGCAGGGAGAAAAAATACAGAGTTGTGAAGGCAACCAGAGAGCTGATTTCGACACTGCGAAAGGCTTTTGAATAGGCCGGAATAAATCCCTGGGACGACGGCTGGGGCAGAACTTGTTTTGACATAATAAAAAAGCGTATCTCAAATTAAAGAGATACGCTTCATGAATTTCTTGAAATTAGTTCAGTCCAAAAAGAGCAACGCTTATAACTGCAAATCAGACGCGGAATCACTCAGCTTGCGCATTTCAGACTTCGCTTGAGTGATGCCACGGTACCCGGGAACCTCGACCTTAGTCAGGACTGGACCCACCAATTTTCCAGGGTTGCAGATATTATTGGGATCAACGGCATTTTTCACCGACTTGATCATTTTGATTCCGGTCGGGGTCAATTCTTCTTCAAGCCACGGTAAGTGCTCAATCCCAACAGCGTGGTGATGCGAGAGAGTTCCACCATTATCAATAATTGCCTGAGTGATAAGATGCTTGTAGGTATAATAGCGGCGCAGTTCAAAGCCTTGCGCTGAATGCAACGGATAGGCATAAGTGAAATACAAGCAGGCACCTGTCGGATAGGTGTGTGAAATATGGCAACCCATGTAGCCAAGCAGATTGTCTTTTTTCAGTTGCTCTTTATATTTCTTACGAACGCCTGACCACAGAGACATCACTTGATCCCAAGAGGTTGCGGTCTCAGCCACATCGGCTGCGCAATTGAAGTCCATCACATGGTCACGTAAATAAGGAATGTTGTACTTATCTTCTTGCCATGCTTTGCCGACGCTCGGTCCAAGAGAAATCGCACCATACTTCTTAAATACTTTTTCGCAATTGGCGCGCGCCTGTGAGGTCTGAGTTTGATCACCTTCAAATCCGGCAACCATGATGGCGGGTTTGGTGTAGCCCTTCATGATGATGTATTTTTTGAAAATGCCTTGGACGAAAGCTTCCAGAGCTGGCTTTTCAGATTTCAGATTGAAGGCCAGATCAGTTTCGTCTTCATCTTGCAAGCGTAAGCAGCTCGCGAAATAGCCGTGCATCACGCATTCTTTGATCGCGTTGGTGCCATCAGCAAAAGATTTAAAGAGATAGCCACGGTAATCTTTTACTTTCGGAACCGGATGCACCTGCATCACGCACTCGGTGATAATTCCGAAAACGCCTTCTGAGCCAACGACTAATTTATTTAGATCAGGACCAGCCGAAGAAGCGGGCACTCGTTTCGTCACTAAAACTCCAGTCGGGGTGACCAGAGTGACAGAAATCAACATGTCTTCGATACGGCCGTAGGCGTCTGACTGCATTCCAGCTGAACGGGTCGCAAGCCAACCACCGAGAGACGAGAATTCAAACGAGTCGGGGTGATGGCCCAATGAAAAACCTTGAGCCTGAAGGTCAGCCTCTAGTTTCGGGCCGCGAATTCCGGGTTGAATCACCGCCATATTTGACGCGGGATCGACTTTCAGAACTTTGTTCATCAGCTGCAAATCCAAAGAAACGCACATGCCGCGAATATTCACGTCGGGATTGGTGCAACCAGCAATATTGGTTCCGCCGCCAAATGCAATAATTGCGACGCCATGCGTATGGGCCGCTTCAACGATCTTCACCACTTCGTCGTGACTCTTTGGTAAAACCACAGCATCGGGAGCACGTTCAATGAGGCCCTGACGAACCTTGAAAAGATCCGGATAGCTTTTGCCGTAAGCTCGCAAAAGACGAGCATCATCATCGACTAAGATCTGGTCATTACTCAAAAAAGCACGAATTGTTGCCACAAATTGATCATGTAAAATCGGGGCCGGGACACGGACGGCGCTACGATCGACATGAGGCGTTGGATGAGTTCTTTCAACTTGAAGTGTCTTCTTAATCCATGGCCAAAGCTTCGGCTTTTTCTCAACCGGGAAGCTAACTTTTGGGTCTCCCCACCCATACCATTTCATCATCATTGAAATCCCCTGAAAAATGAGTTTAGACTAGCGTTACACTTTATCCCAAACGCATAAACGTACCATGTTGGCTTTGAGTATCAAGCTGGATCAGAGGTGTATTTTGAAAAGATGGGAATTGCAATTGGATAGCTCGAAGCCAATCAACTCCGTGTTTGTCACGGGTACGACCGGTGTATTGGGCGGCTATCTGCTTAAAGACCTTTTAAACCTAACTGACGCACATTTTTTCTGTTTGGTGCGTGCAGCAAGCGTTGAACAGGGCTTTGACCGACTTCTGAAAAGTCTGCGAATTTACGATGATTCTCCGGAGATTGAAAAAACTTTACGGCTCCGCGTGACTCCTGTTGTCGGAGATATTGAGCAGCCGAATTTTGCAATAGAGCCAACACTCTTGCAGCGAATCTTGAGCGAAGCTGATGCCATGATTCATGCTGCGGCGAATACGAATTTGATGTGCCGCTATTCTGATGTCTACCGCGTCAATGTCGTCGGCACGCAAAACGCGATTGAATTCGCCTTACAAACTAAAAACAAATTTCTTTGCTACGTTTCGACCTTTTCAATCATCGGCAACGCGATGTTTGATTCGGACGTTCGCTTCAAAGAGACGGATTTTGATTTCGGTCAAAAATATCCGCCGAGCATGCCCTATCAGCGCTCAAAATTTGAAGCTGAATTCATGGTGCGAGAAGCGCGTGAACGCGGCCTCAACTGGCTGGTGGTTCGTCCGGGGCAAATTTTTGGTGATTCACGCACTGGCCGTTATCCGTTCACAAATGATGTGGACGCATCGTCATTGTTCTACGATATTTTTAAAACCATCATTGAAACAGGCTTGGCATTTCAATCGCGTTCACAATTTGATGTGACTCCCGTTGATTACGTCAGCCGCGGAATTATTGCGCTGGCTTTGCAGAAGCCGCAGCTTTTTGAAACTTATCATCTGACCAATCCGGATATTAAAACCTACAGTCAGATTCTGCGCTTGATTCAAAACCTTGGTTACTACCTGAACGTCGTGCCAATTCCGACCTATAAAGACATGCTGAAGGCCGGCAAGCTCATGTATCGTGGCTCGGTTTACCGAAGTGCCACGACCCGCGTGTTCTGGAAATGGTTGCATTACGATAATTATGATTTTACCGGTGGCGGAATCACAGAATGCGGTAAGACGGCTGCTTTGCTCGCGCAAAAAGGTGTTTTCTGCTCGCCCATCGATGAAAATCTGGTTCGCGTCTATACGTCGCGCTACTCACAAATTCCGGAGTTTACGGAATCCGTGAGCTCAGTCGATATGACCAATGCTCTCTAGTTTTTCTGGATAATGAAACAAGTCGCGAAAGGTGCGCAGCATGCGCCCGGCCGCGACGCCATCCAGAAAGCGATGATCAAACGAAATTGTTAAATTGATAATTTTGCCAACGGCCACCTGGCCGTTTCGGACCACTGGCGCCTCATGAACCGCGCCCACGCATAAAAGCATCGGCAACCGAGAAAATTTCGGAATCGGCGCAAAGGCAATATCGCTTAAACCGAGTGAGCCAATGCTCGTGACCATCACACTTCCGAATGAGTCAGGCGGTGTGCCGACAAAGGGCATCCAGATGTTGAGGTCATTGAGTAGAAAGTCAGTGAAGCGAACCATAAAGGGCAATAAAAACCCAGGGACAAGCTTGAGATTTTTTTTGATTTTCTTAAACGTGAGATCATTGCCTCCGCGCATGGTTTTTGACGACTGTGAAAGGTCTGCGCAGATTTGCTCGAGGCTTTTTTGATCGGCTTTGCGAACCACGGCACCCGAGAGATCCTCACCAGAGTCATCCATGGCGACTTGAAAAAAAATGTCGATGTTTTTTCTTGGATAGACTCGGCCCCAGCGGCCGATCACGTTCATATCAGGATGGCGCTGGTAAGTTTCAGCGAGCACCTTGCCGATGAGATGAGTCATGGTGATTTTCAGCCCCGACTTTTGTCTGGCTTCCTCGAGATATTGAAGAGCCGCTTCGGCGTCCAGTTGTGTCAGTCCGTAAACAGTTGAGTCGCCCGTGTTTTTCCAAGACCCAATTGAGATCTTTCGCCAAGCTGAGACCCGCAGTGCGCGACCTAACTCAAGATTTTTACGAATCAACATATGAATTTGCCTCCTGAATTTGTTCTAGGCTAGAATAGAACTGAAATGCGTGCCATTGAATTCGAATTACAAAAGACGGTCAGAGCGTGAATTTGCCTTTTCTCTATGCCAAAGAGAAGCGACTGTTTTTCTGTGGGGTTCTTTCATTTTGGTTTATGTTCTTTTACGGCGTGCCCAATCACTTTAGTCCGTTTAGCCCTTTAATAGTGCCAGAAACTGAATTTGATCATGTGGTTTCTTTTCAGCCAGCGATGATTTGGATTTATATCAGCACTTATGTGTATATGTTTGTGATGTATTTTCTTTTAAAGAAAGAAGATAACTTAAATAAAGTTCTGTATTCCTACACGGCGACCGTCTTCATTGGCAGTGTGATCTTTTTTTTCTTCCCCACTGAAATTCCGCGTTTGGGATATCCATTACCGGATAATTTGAGTCCATTGACGAGATTTGCCTTTGAATCTTTACGAGCGATTGATAATTCAACCAATGCGGTGCCGAGTCTGCACGTGGGTTTGAGCGTTCTCGGAGCCCTGGTGATGTGGGATGAAACACGCCTGGGCGGAATGCTTGCTTCGATTTGGGCCGTCGCGATTATTTATTCGACGATGGCGGTGAAGCAACATCATTTCATTGATGTCAGCACCGGAGCTCTGCTTGGCTTGTCAACTTACTGGCTGTTTCACCGACAGAGTCGATATTCGATGGATTTTCTTGCGCAGAAAAAATCAATTATTTGAGTTGCGTCCGAGAGACACCCCAAGATTTCAATATTTCGTCTTCTTCACTGACAGACTTAGATTTTTTAAATTTTGCACCACTCTGGCCTTTCACCCGCCGTTCACACTCGGCCCAAGTGGCATGGCGCATGGGAATTCCGCCAACAATACTCAGGTAAGAAAAGGCCGCGACTTTCGCTTCTTTCGGCCGGGCTTCTGGAATCGGCTGCTCCTCGGGCAAATCGAGCACGGCGACATCGTACTTCAGTAAGGGGCCACGATAAAGAGAGGTGGATTGGCCCTTAGAAAAGCACACCGCGATTTCATCACAGCGCTCATTGCCGGGTACGCCTTGATGGCCACGAACGTATTTCCAAACGATCGGATTTTCTTTTCCGCGCTTGGCGACAACTTCAGCCAGGTCTTCCCAGTATTCTCGATTGGCAACGTCGCCGCCTTCGGCATTTTTCCAACCGCGTTTGCGCCAGCCCCAAATCCACTGTGTGATGCCTTTGATCACGTAAGTGGAATCAGTGTAGAGCCACACCCCACCTTTGAGCTTCGCAATGGAACGTAGGGCTTCGGTCGTCGCCATGATCTCCATTTTATTATTGGTCGTCGCCCGGGCACCGCCGCCAAGTTCGGTGACTCGGCCATCGGGAGTCGTGACAATGGCGCCCCAGCCTCCGGGGCCGGGGTTGCCTGAGCAGGCGCCGTCGCAAAATATGATGATCTGGTTGAATGTCACGGGTTGATATTTAGCTTTGTTTTTATGGATTATCAAGGGGAGCGTGTGATCAGAAAAAAGCCAGTCCCGCGCCGGACGAAGCACCGCAACGGAGTCGATCTCGGGCGATCACTTCGCGCTTCCGGAGCGAGCGATAGCGGTTTTAGCCGAAAATTATTGTCGCTTTAAGGCTAGTAAACCCTCTGAACCAACCAAAACCACAACGGCGTGGTGAGCAGTGAAAGTGGAATACCCACGCCCACCATGAGATTCACGAACTCAGCCTGAAGGCCAGCGTCGGCAGCCATGATGGCGCCCGTGATCGTTAAGGTAGCCAGCTTTCTGGCGGCAGCAGTTTTCGCCAGCGGCAGAAAATACCAACGGCAAGGCAGGCAAATATAAAGACAAAATTTTCCATTATTTAAAGAGCCGTAATTCGCTGCGATCGGCGCTTATTAAGACGCCGTAGTTTTTTAGAATGTCGTTGCCAAGTTGACCTTCGGCGCGTGGGCAGTTGGCGATAGGTGCCACACCGATTTCGATTTCAGCTTTGATTTTACCTAAAGCAAATCCGCTTCGCGAGTTAGCGCCGAGCTGCTTGGCAACTTCAGAACGCAGAGAGGTTTTTGCTAAGCCGGTCGACAGCGTCAGGGTGCTGGAGTCTCCATTGATCGCGGCGTCGGTGACGAGTTTGTTTTCTTGCTCAATTGAGCACGCGCGCAGCGGCGCTTGGCCCAGCAACTGGCGTTTTTTTAGCAGGGATTTTTGTAAATTACCGGCGACGAGTCGTTGCAGAGGAAAGTCCAAAAACAAATCCTGCTGCGCAAAGAATTTTTGCGGGTTGATCACGCCCCCGATTTTTAATGAACGAAAGGCCGGTGGTGTCGGGATGACGTAGAGAAATTTAACGGTTTTGCTTTTGCGGCCGAGGCGTATCTCAGTGACTTTCGCTCGCATCATCTCGGTGCCCTCTTCGCCAAGATAGGGCGGAATTTCTTCTTTTTTGA
Organism: Bdellovibrionales bacterium; assembly: GCA_043785085.1. GTDB lineage: Bacteria > Bdellovibrionota > Bdellovibrionia > Bdellovibrionales > JAMPXM01 > JAYVXN01. The sequence continues at coordinate 6,709 of JAYVXN010000274.1, forward strand.
CAATCCAGTCGGCAATCACGGTTTCGCTGGCCTCAGTGTCGAGAAGCATTTTCGTATGACCGAATTCACCTAAGCTGACGTCGACCGTATAAAAGGGAGTGTTCGGAATTGGCGTCAGCGGCACTTCAATTTGTGACGTGGTTTTTAAAACCCGGTGATGGTGATGAGCCGCGAAACCGGTTGAGGTGATAAAAAGCAAAACTAAAACCAGTGTTGTTTTCATTGTCAGCTACAGCCTAGCTCCGGCACGGCGGTGAAGTCAACCGCCTCACTCAGCGTCGTCTGTGGCGGTCGGGTGCAGGATTTTTGTGCCTAATACTCCGTGCAAAGAGCGCAGGAGATTTTCAGAGTCCACTTCACGTGAAATGCTGATCGTGCCGATAAAGCGGCCTTCGTTGTCTCGTAAAGACGAGGAGGCAATGTCGACGCGTACTTTTTGTCCTGATTTGGTCATCATCGAGGTGTAGGTCGTGTGGTGATAACCTTGTTCCATAATGCGCTTTAATCCGTCGAAGGCTTCGTGCTGCACACTTTTCGGATAGAGATCATTTAAACTTCGGCCGATCAGTTCGCCTTCAATATAACCTAAGACGGAATGGATTTTTTTATTAGCCATTTGGATCACGCCTTGGGCATCTACGGAATGCATCATGTAAGGCGTATCCGAAAACAGCTTTTGATAGCGGGCAAGGGCTTCGGCCATATTCTTCAATTGCATCGAAAGTTTTTCGGCTTCGACTTTTGCGGAGTCGAGTTCGGCACGAAGATTGATGGTCTTTTTTCCTTCGCCGGAGAGCAAAGCGAGAATATCTTTCGGGCTGATAATGCCAATTAATTTTCCGGTCTTGCTCATCACCAAGACCCGGTGGCTTGGCGATTTAATCAAAGTTTTTAAAACCTCATCGAGGCCGTCATCTTCAATAACGAATGCGGCTTCTTCGAGAAGATCTTGATGATGCACCACTTTTTCATGTTTGCCGGATTCCATATATTGGCGCAAAGAGGCTTTTACGAGAGAAATCTCCGAAAGCAGTCCGAGCACTTTGCCCATCGGGGTGACGACCGGGGCATAATGGATTTCATTGGTCAAAAAAAGTTGCAGAGTCTCGATGAGTTCTTCACCAGATTGCACAAACTTTGGATTTGGAGTCATTAATTCGCGTGCCGTTTTCATAACCTTGATTCTAGAATGCAGCGGCGGCCGTTGATAGAGAAATTTACTTTACCTCGCCCTTCGTGTGGGCCTGTCTCCTGTGGTCTAGTTGTTGATCCATGGATGATGCGGATCGAACGAAAATTCAAATGGCCAGGCAATAGCAAAAGAAACGCTCTGAGCGCGCAACTTGGACACGCCCGAATGCGCTGTCGTGGTAATAAATCCCGGACCTTCCTCGTAATTTCCGGAGATGTATTCAATCAGGTAATTGAGAGACTTGTCGAAGCGCGTGCCGAGTCCAATTGAAAAACTCTCGCCATGAAAATACTGATCCTCAAAGCGCAGTTGAAAAATATCGGCAAAATAATAGGCGCCATAGAAATGCAAGAATTCAAAATTTGGAACAGCAACGCTCGCTTGAACTCCGAGAAGAGTGTTGGCGCCGCCAGGCACGCCGCTTTCACTCGAATTGATGCGCGCAAAGATTGCATGCTGCGCATTGAGAGAAAGTGTCCAACCTTTTTCGTGGCTTCCGGCACTGATGAGGCGAAGACCCAATTGCACACCATCGAGACTGGCGATGCGTGACCCATACGGGGCATCCCGCACCTGGGCAGACGTCGAGCGCAATCCCACTGTCGGCTCGAGCCACGCTTTGCTCGGTGCGGCCAATGCCAGTGACGTGGGGAGTAAAATACTGAACGATATGAGTAACTTAATCATTCCCTACCCTGATCTTGCAGAATCGTTTGGGCAACAGTTAGCCGCCTGCTAGCGCTTCGGCCTCCCGTCTCGATTCGTCGCAAAATCCACGGCGAAAAAGTGTCAAGTTACTTATGACAGGGTGCTTAGCGTCTCGGTCTGACTCAGAATCCGCTGCGCGAAAATGTCTAAGTTTTTTCGTCACAGGTCCTAACGCGACGTGCGTGCGGTGACACACGATTCATGACCGTAGTGCATACGGTAATAGTCGCGTGGAAGTTTATCGTAATCCTTCCATGAATCGACAAAATGATCCCAGTTCTGAGTGCGGGAGCTTTCAATGGCCAGCACTTTTACATTGGCATCAAACCAGGGTCCGGCGATTTGCGGAAACTCATCAAAATAAGAGCGCAAATAGAGAGCGAAAAAAATCACCGCCACCACCCGTGCGACGACTGGCATCCAGGTGATGAAAGTTGAAATTCGATAAATGAGATAACCACTGATGAGCGCTACAAATGGCCAAGCGCCGATCGCACGAAGGGCATGCGGGACGGATTCCCAGATCATGGCTGCTGGAGCGATGCCGGTGAAAACGCCCCAAATAAATAATATGAATATTAATAAATGCTCGTGCGCCTGATACAGTTGTCGGCGAAAAGCCAACCACAAAAAAGACAATAAGGCCAGAAGATCGAACCAGCTCAGTTCGCCGAAACTTTGAATCGAATGTCTTAAATTGGCATCGCCCGACCAAAATAAAAACTTTGGCGATAAATGCGAAAACACATTTGTGAAAAACAGGCGAATCACCAGAAAAATCGAAAACCCACCAAACTGTTGCAAATAATCCGGAGAGGTGATGCTGAGCATATTGAAGCGGCCCTGAAGCTCTCCCGACAAAGTCCCGATCAGCAGCGGAACGAGTGCGATTGAAAAACTTGCCGCTCCTGTGGCCAGCAATTTCCAGTTTGGGCGGTCTCGCTTGATCTTTAGGTAAAGCAGAAACGGCAGCAGCAATCCGACTTGCATGCGGGTGGGTGGATACGAATACATTGCGAGAGCGAGTAAGACGCTAGCGACAATCGCTTCCCAGAAACGCTTTGCGCGAAAATAAAAATACAGACCCCAAATTAAAAAACACGGGCCGAGTGGTGGATCCCAGGCAATGCGCGAAAACTGAAAGCTCCACGGCGAAATCGCGCCGGCCAAGGCGCTCCACAGGCCAGCTTGCCTGGACAGAAACAGGAGCCTCGCGAGAAAATAAAGACCGACAATCGTCAGGACACTGTAAAAGGCAATCAGCGCGCGAAAACTAAAAATCGAAGTGCCAAAGATCCTCGTCCAAACGACGCCGGAGTAAAGATAGGGACCGGTGACAAAGCCGCCGCTGAGAGAACGGGAGAATAGCGGCAAATGCGCGCCAAAAGGATCCGTGCCGGTTTGCTGCACGCACATAATGGCCGTGGAGAGCGCCGCTTCGTCGATGTAAAATCCAGGCGGACTGGCTTCCAAGTCCCAAAAGCGGATAACGCAAGCAATAACGCAAATAAATAGGATTCGATAACTAGTGTCTCGCATAATCAACAAAGGAATCGTTGATCTGCTCAGTTGAGTCAAGTTTGCAGCACACTGATGCGTAGCAAAAGTTTTATCCAATGCTTGTCCCCAGCCCAATTTAAGAGCAAGATCCGGCTCAAAATTAAGATGATGTGGAAAACTCTGTGTTTTATGGCAAGCGACGTCGCACTTACTTATTGACCAGTCTGTTTTTGGCTGAATTCGCCATAAGTGCAGTTTGTTTAGGGCAAACTCCGGTCGAAAAGGTTTTTACGCAGCTTCGTCAGGCGAGTCTAGAAAAGTCTCCGGAAGTGAAACTCGCTAGATCCACATTAGAGCAAAAGCGCGCCTCGCTCTATTCGTCTTGGACCGGCTGGATGCCGCGCCTGGATTTTCATGTTTCGCAAAACACCAGCAAAGATTATTCTTTCTCAACAAGTGGTTCATTCGGAAGCTTGGCCAATCTGATTCGCCCGCAAGAAACCACCATTTATGCTTACAATCTTGAAGTCCGAGCTCCGCTTTTTCAAAGAAGCGTGCAGTTGGCCGTGGTTCGGGGCTATGCTGAGCGCGATTTGGCTTTGACTCAATTGATCTTAAAGACCTCGGAAGTCAGCTGGAATTTGCGCTCGATTTTTGGCGCCTATCTCTTGGCGGCCTATAAGGCGTCGACGGTGGCGCGGTCTTTGAAAATTGCGCAAGCGAATTTGCAAGAGGCACAATTGCGGTTTCGCCTTGGTCAAAGAACCGTGATTGACGTACTGAAAGCGCAGGCAAATCTCGCTTTGCTCGAAGCCCGGCAAAGCACTTATGACTCTGACCAGGTTCAAGCAATGGGTAAACTCGTCGATTACACGGGCCTCAATGAAAAAGAAATTTTCGAATTAGGCACGCAAAGTTTCATGGGCAGCGAGCAAGAAATGGCCGAAGCGATTGAGCGTTTTGCCAATTTACCGGAATTAACAAAAAGCCTGAGCGAGCTGCCTTCAGACCCAGAAAAAACCGGCGAGTTTTTGTCGGCCCACAGCGCGCTTTATCGAAGTTACGATGAGGAACGCTTGGTGGAAACCCAGCAGGCCAAGCAGATCACCGCTGCGAACTGGCCGGACCTCAGTGCGCGTGCCACCTATGGCAGCCAAGCCAGCACCGGCTGGAACGATGCTTTTTCGGCTCAGGACCACTCCTACAGTTACGGTGTGGTTTTAAATATCCCACTGTTTTCTTTTGGCAGCTCGTTTTCATTGGCAAAAGAATCCGGGGAATTATCTTATTCGAGTGAAATAAAAAAAGCTCGCTTCGTTCGCGATTTGCAGACCACCTTGCAAAATCAATCGATTCGCATTCGCGCCTTGCAAAAAAATGTTGAGTCATTGAAATTTAGTGTGGATAAAAATACCGAAATTGAACGCCTGACTCTGAAGAGTTACCAGCTTGGCCGGGCGACTTTTCTAGATCTGCAAATCTCACAAAATGATTTCTTAGAGGCAAAGATCGCATTGGCCCAAGCGCAGATAGATCTGGCGGTTTTGGTTTGGCAAATGCGCTGGAACTTAGGAACTGCTTCGGAGTAAAGGACACTCATGCGATCTGTATGCAAACTCTTATTGATTATGCCGCTGTTGTTGTCCTGCACAAAGGCGCCGTCGATCAAGGCGGCAAAAGTCGCCCGTGGTTCGGTCGAAGCCACGGTCACCACTATCAGCTCTGGCACAGTCGAGGCAGAACAGCAGGCGGATCTGAACTTCGGTTCGGCCGGGCGAATTTTCGCCGTCACAGTTCTTGCCGGGGATAAAGTGAAAAAAGGGCAGCCTCTCGCCAGTTTGGAAAACTCTGATTTGCGGGCCATTGCACGAGACGCGCAAAGTGAAGTGAAGCGCGTGCGCGATTTATTTGCCGCTGGATTGATTTCGAAAGTCGGCCAAGACGATGCCAAAAGAGCGGCAGAAATTGCCCAGGTCAATCTTGATCGCTCGGTGATTACCGCGCCGTTTGCTGGACTGATCACCGAAGTCAATATTCGCAAAGGTGAATTAGCGCAGTCTTTAACAAGCGCTTCGGGTTCTGGCGTTAAGCCTGCGATTCGCATTATCGACCTGAAAACGAGAATCGTGAAGGGCGAGATTGATGAGCTTGATTTAGGTAAAGTTCATAATGGCCTTGAGGCTCGCGTGCGTATTCCAGCTTTGGGAGAGCAAAAGTTCGCAGCAAAGGTGGAGCGCGTGGTGCCGTTCGTTAGCAGCACCAGGGAGCAGGACCGTACCTCACAAATTGAATTGCGCTTGCGTGAAAACGATCCGCGCATCCCTGTGGGCGCTTCAGCCGAAGTTGAAATCATTGTTGAACATAAAGAAGGCGCCCTCATTGTACCAGCCCGAACTGTGCTCGGCACCAATAAGCAACGGTATATGTACAAAGTTGATGGTGATCACCTCAAGCGAACCGAGGTGAGCGTCGGTGTCGGCAATTATGAGAGAAAAGAGATTTTAAAAGGTCTCGAAGTGGGTGATACCGTGGCTTTTCCCTCTGAAGAATTTGATATGTCGGATGGCCAAAAGGTGAAAGCAGATATTCAGCCATGGCCTTGATTGAATTGCAAAACCTGCGCAAAAGCTATGTCATGGGTAAAGAGACCATTCAGGCTTTGGACGGCGTGAGCTTTGAAATCAATGAAGGTGAGTTTGTTGCGATCACGGGGCCTTCCGGTTGTGGAAAATCCACCTTGATGAATATTCTTGGGCTTCTTGATCAGCCTGAGACTGGCGTCTATCAACTTGATGGCAAGCCGATTCGCGCCATGGATGATGCGGCTTTATCATTATTGCGAAACCGGAAAATCGGTTTCGTTTTTCAAACATTTAATCTTTTGCCCCGAGTCAGTGCCCTTCGCAATGTTGAAATGCCACTGGTCTATTCGGCGGCCTACGACAAAAGTTTCACGCGGGCCAATGCGCGTGAAAGAGCTCTCAAGGCTCTGGCGCAAGTGGGTCTCCAAGAGCGAGTCAATCATCTTCCCAACGAATTATCTGGAGGCCAGCGCCAGCGCGTGGCAATCGCCCGGGCTCTGGTGAATCAACCGCGCGTGATTTTGGCCGATGAGCCAACCGGGAACCTCGATTCAAAATCCGGAATTGAAATCATGAAGCTCTTTCGCCAGGTGCACCAGGCCGGCGGCACCCTGATTCTCGTCACGCATGATCCTAATATTGCCAACCAAGCCGAGCGGGTGATTCGCATGAGCGACGGCAAAGTCGTGGAGGATCGCCGTGCCCATTCGTGATGTGTTTCTTCTCGCAATTGAAGCCATTTATGGCAGCAAGTTGCGGGCCGGTCTCACGATGCTGGGCTTGATTATTGGGGTCGCATCGGTGGTGCTCTTGGTTTCAATCGGCAATGGCGCCAAAAATTATATTCTCCATCAGTTCGAAGGACTCGGAACGAATGTGATACTCATTCAGCCAGGAAAAACCGATGCTAAATCCGGCTTTGGTCCACCACTCTCAAACGCGAAAAAGAAGATCACTCTGGCCGATGTCGAAGCCCTTGAAAAGCAAAGTCTGAACCTAGAGGCAGTCAGTGGCTTGGTCTTTGGCACCTGCAATATTAAATATCAAGACCGTACGGTGAATGCGAATTTGCTGGGCGGCAATGATCAGTTTCCGAAGATCTTCAATATCCCTCTGCAGGTGGGAGATTTTATTTCTCATGAAGAAGACGAGACCGGCCGCCGCGTGGTCGTTTTGGGTCATAATGTGGCGCTGAAACTTTTCGATAGCGATGTGGCACTCGGTCAGCCGGTCAAAGTCAATGAAATCGAACATCGCGTGATTGGCGTGATGAAAAAAGCCGGTGAAACCTTGGGATTTAATCTCGATGAGGTGGTATTTGTGCCGACTAAAGACGGCATGCGGATTTTTAATGAAGATAAACTTTTTGGCGTGAGGGCCAAAGCGCGCTCCCGGGTGAGCATGGACGACGCGGTCAGCGAGATCAAAGAAATCTTTCGCTCTCGCAATAATGGCCAAGATGATATCACCGTGATCACGCAAACATCGATGATTGATACGATGAACACGATTTTGGATATGCTGACCTATGTTTTGGCAGCAATTGCCTTTATCTCACTTTTGGTTGGCGGCATCGGTATTATGAACATCATGTTGGTCAGTGTCACCGAGCGGACACGTGAAATTGGCATTCGCCGCGCTGTCGGAGCTCGGAAGCAGGATATTTTGCGGCAGTTTCTCGTTGAGTCTGTGACCTTGTCGCTACTCGGCGGACTGATTGGCCTGGTTTTTTCAACCGCGCTCACCTATGCCGTTTATCTCTTTTATCCGAAGTTTGATATGCGCGCACCTTATTGGATTTTGATTCCGGCCTTTTTGATTTCAACAATTATTGGTGTCGCGTTCGGCGTATGGCCGGCACGAAAGGCCGCGAATATTGAAACCATCGATGCACTTCGCTACGAATGATGAAAGAGCGCCACGAGTTCAAAATGCAGGCTTTGCGGAAATTGATCGAGTATTTGAATCGTCTGCAACTGATAGCCAAATTCCCTGAGACGCTTGGCATCTCGCGAGAAGCTTTCAGCGAAACAAGAGACATATAAAAAATATTCCGGTTTTTTCGGCAGTGCCGCGAAAGGATCGAGAAATCCCATGAGCCCTGAGCGAGGCGGATCGACTAAAACTAAATCTGCCTGAGAGAAATCCGTTTCTTGAGTTTTGCGGCCGACTTGAAAATTACCGGAGTTGATTTGTATTTTATTGAGAAGCGCACCGGCCGAGCGCCGTAATCCGCCCAAAGCTAGTTCATCCATTTCATAGACCGTCACAGGTCCTTAGGTTCATTCAATCTCAATTCCGTTCTGACGGCAATCTGTATCGGCCATGCATCGCGAATCATTGGTGGCACATTGAATTTTCTGTTTTTTCTGTTTACAGTGAAATTCGTGGAGAAACAAATGTCATCGCTCGGAACCCAACTATTGCTCACTAGGGTGCAGAAGAAATTTTCAGGCTCTGGCGACGTTATCGCTCAGCTCGATTTAGAAATTGCATCGGGAGATTTTGTCGCCTTATTAGGTCCTAGCGGCTGCGGTAAGTCGACGCTCCTACGTCTCATGGCAGGTCTTGAGACCGTCAGTGCTGGCCACATCTCAGCAGTCAGTAGTCGGGATCGCGGCTTTGTTTTTCAGGACGCAAATTTACTGCCGTGGCGGAGCGCCTTGCAAAACGTGATGCTGCCATTGGAGTTACTCGGCCTTGCGCCTGCGGAAAAATCGGCGCGCGCCAAAGAGGCACTTGCTCGAGTGGGTCTCAGCGATTCACTGGAAAAATACCCGCATCAGCTTTCAGGTGGCATGAAAATGCGTGTTTCTGTGGCGCGCGCTCTTGTGAATCGCCCGAGACTCTTATTTTTAGATGAACCTTTTGCCGCGCTTGATGAAAATTCTCGACACGCCTTGCAAGAAGAATTACGGCGCATCTGGCTGGACACAAAGATGACCATCGTCTTTGTCACGCATTCGGTCTCTGAAGCGGTTTTTTTGGCCGACCGCTCATTGGTTTTTTCTGCGCGCCCTGCTCAGGTGGTTTTGGATCTGCGCAGCTCACTCCCTGAACTCCGCAACGCCGATTTACGCCTCTCAACGGCCTTCATCGCGGAAATGAAAAAAATCTATCAGGTCTATGTCAAATCAGGCGGTGATCTATGAGGTTGTGGCAGAAACTTTGGCCGCCGTTTTTGCCACTCGTGGCGATCGTATTCACAATGGAAGTCCTCGTTCGCTCAGGATTGGTCGCTGCCTACCTTGTGCCAGCACCCTCCCAAGTTTGGCTCTCACTGCGCCTCGATCAGGACGAATTGCTGCAAGCAGCGATAGCGACATTTTCTTCGGCAGTCACCGGTCTTTTATTGAGTTTCGTCTGCGGCTCCGTGTTTGCAATCTTTATCTCGCTCTTTTCGTTTGCGCGAAGAGCCTTTTACCCCTATGCGGTTTTTTTTCAAACTGTGCCGATCATTGCCATTGCCCCGCTCTTAGTGATTTGGTTTGGTTTTGGGCGCCCCACGGTCGTAGCCGCTGCTTTTATCGTTTCGATTTTTCCGATCATTGCCAGTACTTTGGTCGGCCTTGAGTCGACCGACCCTGCTTTAATGGATCTCTTTCGATTTTACCGAGCTTCGCGCTGGGCGGTCTTTGTAAAGTTAAAACTTCCGTTCGCACTCCCGCAAATTCTCTCTGGTATGCGGATCGGTGCCGGGCTTGCGGTGATCGGTGCGATCGTCGGTGAGTTTATTGCCGGAGGTGGTTTAGGCAGCGTCGTCGATGCAGCGCGGACACAACAACGCATCGATAAAGTATTTGCGTGCGTTTTGGTTTCTTCTCTTTTAGGACTAATCCTTGTGAGCGCAGTAGATCTCGCGAGCTGGCTCA
>JAYVXN010000275.1:0-1577 GCA_043785085.1 Bdellovibrionales bacterium
GCTGAAAAAATCGAGGGTATGGATCCAACGGTTTACCGCTTTCAGTTTGAATGTAAAATCGGAAAATTCATTTTTGGTAGGGAGGCTGGAAGTGAAAAGTAACGTCCGTGTCTCCAAGCGTGAAAAAATGCTTATTCTCCTGGTTTTCGCCACCCTTCAATTCTCGGTGGTCAAATTTTTTCTTCTCAAGTTTTGGCATGCCTCGCATCAGGTTGAGAACGAAATGATTTTATTGCGGTCGGAAATTGAGAAGGATTCCCTGAGCCTGGCGAAGGTCTTAAGCGAACGGGCGCCGGCGTCTCTCGACTCAAAAGTGGGCGAAATCAGTATCGGTCAGATTGTAGAAGAAAACAGCCAGTTTACGAAGTTTGTTCGAAGCCTTGCGGTCGATGAACAGCTTCGATATTTAGAGATCTTAAGGGTAACCAACGAAAAATCCGAGTCATTTAATGGTTCAACCAAGATCGTTTATACGGTCGAAGTGCAGGGACCCTTTTTACAAATTCAAAAATTTATCGAGTTTTTGGAAAGCTCTCCGCTCATGGTGGAATTGAACTCGTTTGATTTGAGTAAAATTGACGGGGATGTCTATGCGATTACCGGCAAACTCACGTTTACCAATATCGTCATGCGGGAGATGTTATGAAGATCAGAACCCGTGCTTTTCTGTACTTCTTGAACTGTTTGATTTTCTTATTGGCAGCGGTGCCGCTCAAGGCCGCAGACCAGCCGACTTTAATTGCGTATTTTGACTTGACCCTTCTCAGGTATATGCCGTCATTAAAAGTTGGTCACGATCCCTTTTACATGAAAACCGGTTTAGTTCACTCCTTACCGCCCTCTCGCCCCTTAAAAATTGAAGCGGTGATTATGAGTTCCGACAAGCGAGTGGCTTTGATCAATGGTCAGGTGGTGACTGTGGGCACGCAGCTGGGAGAGGGGCAGATTGTCAAAGAAATCGGCCCGGATTATGTGTTGATCGAGGAAAACGGTCATGTGCGGGACGTGCACATTCGTTCGCCGGCATTAGATGACAAAACGAAGAAATAGGTGGTCAATGGGAACGCTTAAAACAATCAGCAGAGCATTTGGAGTATGGGTGTTATTACTCCTTCCGTGTGTGATCTTTGCTGGTCGCCTTCCAGCTGCGTTTGTAGAGAAGAAATTTTCAGTTAACTTCAATCAAACTGAACTCAAAGACGCCTTAGCGTTGATTATTCAGCAGGGCGGCCTCACGGCTGAACTTGATGAAACAATTGCGGGTAAGGTCACCTATGAATTCAAAAATGTGACGATGGAAGGGGCCCTACGGACCCTCGCTAAAGACAATCATCTGAGCTACGAAATTGACCAGGGCAAAGTTTATATCGATTCGAATGCGGCGCCACCTGGAACCGCGGAGGCGACGTCAAGCTTTGGCGCCGATCAGGGACGGCGCGGTCTTAAGGTGTTTCAGATCAAAATGCGCTTTGCGAGCGCCAAAGAGGTTGCCGCAAAAATCCCTAAGTTTTATAAGCCGACCGAAAGCATTATTGTTGACGATTCGACCAACTCCATTGTGTTTTATGGCGGTGAAA
>JAYVXN010000276.1:0-1575 GCA_043785085.1 Bdellovibrionales bacterium
TTCCCGAAAAAGGCCCGATTTACTCTATCAGAGCGACTAATTCAGCTCGGTCTCGAAGTTATGGAAGATTTGGTTGAAGCAAGATATACCAAGGACAAATGGCGAATTTTATTGTCGCCTTACAAGAGCCAATTTTCGTCTTGAAAAAGTGCGAGTTCTGGTGCGAATTTCATGGACATGTCCCACTGATCGTTAGGAATTGAAAGCGGGCTCCCCAGGAGGTAACCTCCTGGAATCGTAAACAACTGCCAACAACGGCAAAGGAGCCCAGGTGAAAAGAATCAATTCTAACGAAGTAAGTCAATTATCACGTGAACTTTCGAGCATTGATTTACAAGAAATGCTGTTAGCACGCGCAAAGAATTCAGTTTTAGCAATGGCGATCGAGCTGCTGGAGCAAGACGTGGAGCGGCTTTGCGGTAAGCCTTTCGGCCGCAAGTCGGATGACGGCCTCTGTCACCGAGGCGGTAGTGAAAAAACATCGCTGATGCTCGATGGCGCCAACTATCAGCTAAAGCGTCCGAGAGCGAGAAATTCAAGCGGCGAAGTTGAGCTTCCATCGCTTAGCAAAATGCGCGACCGTGACCTCCTTGATAGTCAAATGCAGTCGCGAATGGTGAGAGGTGTTTCGACGCGCAACTACGAAGAGGTGATATCGGGTTTTGCTGGAAAAACTGGCATCTCCAAGTCATCGGTATCAAGAGCATTTAAGCGGGCTTCAAAGAAAGATCTCGATGAGATAAATAGTTCGGATTTATCAAAATACCGTTTCGTGGCGATTCTGATTGACGGCACCAACATCGGTGGCCGCATGGTCGTGGTGGCGGTCGGGATCACGGATGAAAGCCAGAAAATCCCGCTTGGCCTCAAAGAAGGCGACACCGAGAATGCCGCGGTCGTAAAAGACCTTTTAAGCTCTCTCACGGCTCGAGGGTTCACCTTTAAAACCTCACGCCTTCTCGCCATGCTCGACGGTGGCAAAGCGCTGAGAGCGGCCGTGCTGGCACTCTGGGGCGACGCTGTTCTTATCCAACGGTGCTGGCTCCATAAGGCGCGCAATCTCGAGGGGTATCTACCAAAAGCCAATCACGCACAGATGTGGCACCGCATGAAAAAAATGATGGGGCTCAATTCCAAGCTTGCTGCCGAAGCCGAATTTAAATCTCTCGCTAACTGGCTTAAAACGATCAGCGATGATGCCGAGAAATCCCTCCTGGAGGCCAAAGGCGAACTCCTCACCGTGCACGAGCTCGGAGTGACGGGAGAGTTCCGAAATGCACTTTCAACGACCAACGCAATCGAGTCGCTGATCGGCGTTTCAAAAGCAAAGCTGAAGAATGTTAAGAATTGGGGCTATCACCCGAAAACTGGAGACAAAGTCGCAAGAGATATGTCACTGCGCTGGGTTGCCACTGCCATTCAAACTCATCGAAGCAAAATGCGCAGACTTCGTGGCGGCAAAGAACAAATGAAAACACTGATAAACAATTTAAGTGTACTTGACTCAGAAGGAAAAGCAGCTTAATTATAACTCGAGCCTTCGATCAACTCTAACGGTCGCTGGGACAAGTCCAA
>JAYVXN010000277.1:0-16487 GCA_043785085.1 Bdellovibrionales bacterium
GGCGATTCAAAAGATTGCCGGTCAATGGTGTCGTAGAGGAGTATGCGCGAGTCGAGGTAACTGTACTCAGCACCGACCATGACAAGAAGTTTTCGGTGGTAGCCTTCAATCGCGAGATTACGATTGAAAATATTGAGATCAGTAACAAAGAGAAAATCAAGATTCGATTCTTGCGCAGCTGTGATCACTTCGTTGATGGGGGCGCTGCCGAGATTCAAGTTGGTGTGGATATTAGTTTCGCCACGATAATCATAAAATCCGCTCGGATTTTTCGGTGCGAGTTCTTCTTCGATGATGGTGACCCGTCCCTGACTCAGCACGAGGCCGTAAACGAAGAGGACGAAAAAACAGAAGCTAATGATGAGTATCTTGCGCACGTTTCTCTACCTCAATGATCCCAAGATCTTCGGTGAGCTGCTTGCGTCCAACTGAGACATATCCCTCAGTGGCAAGCCAGGCAGGCAGTCTCTGTTCTGGTTCGACTGCAATGAAGAATCTATCATCTTTTGGAAAGGAAGCGGGTTCAAAATCATAAAAATCACGCCGATTCATCCCGCCGAGTTTATATATCTGACGCCGCAAGTTGTAGGACAGTGATGCCGCCATCTGATAAGAGCTTGCGTAAAACCTAGGCGCTTTTTCTACTTCGGGGATCAGTAGGAGATACTTAGAAAATTCGTGAGTTTTCAGTTTCTTCGCGTCGACTGGAATCCATGGGTGTGCGACTTGTGATAAAACCAGTAATAGTCCGAAAGCCCAAATACTCAATGTGATCCGCAACCATTTTAAATCCGTCATATTGAGAAGCGCGAGGGCATAGATCGACGGATAGGCAACTAAAGTCCAATTTGCCTCAACTCTGGCGCGAAACGACGTCATGAGAAAAAACAACAGCGGTAGCCCAGCAAAATATCGTAGAAAACGCGCATTCAGCGGTTCTTGTCTGCGCAAGGCAAAGTATAATATGGGCGGAAAGATCAGCATGATCTGACCACCGATGAATTCAAGGGGAAAGAAGGGTGAGCGTTTAGCTGATTCTAAACCGTGATTTAATTGAAATAAAAATGACGCCCATTCGTTTTTATAATTCCAGTAGATAACCGGAGTGCAAAGCAAGAGGCCAAAGATGATCGTGATTGGCAGATAAGCCCATTTCACCTCACGCCAACGTCTCTCGAAAGTCAGCCAAACGAGGAGTGTCGGAACAAATAAGACGATATGATATTTCGAGCAAAAGCCAAGTCCGAGCGCTGTGCCGAGCACGACATACCAAAGAAGTTTTTTCGTTTCGATGGCACGAAGTACGGCAAAAAGGCTGAGCGACCAAAAAAAGAGCAATGGAATATCCGGAGTAATGATCAGTGAGCCAATTCCTAGAAACGGTGAGGCCAGTACAAAAACCAGCCAGAGATTCAGTTTCGCCTCACTTAACACCGGCCTTAATATGAGAAACCAAATCAGAAGAGTGGCATGGCTCAGCAGAATCCCAGGAATACGTGATGATTGATGAAAATAATCCAGGTGAATGCCCAGCCAAAACAACCAACCCACCATGGGTGGATGATCAAAATAACTTAAATGCGGGTGGTGACCCCAGACCCAATAGTAGGCTTCGTCATTGGTGAACGGCAGCCAAATTCCTAGTGCGAGTTTGACGGCTAGAGCGATCAGCCAAATGGTGAAGTATCTGTTCGAAAACTTAAGGTAACTCAAGCTTGTAGGGTTTACCAAGGTCACCCGGTACACCGCGCTCCACACCATTCAAAATAATATTGACCGCGCCACCATCGCTAAATTTCAAGATGATCTTGTGTTTCGCTTTGATGCTTTCAACTTGATCAGCGTGAAGCTTCATCTTTCGAGGAGGTTCGCTGTCAATCAACGCTTCGACGTCGACGTTATCCATGGCCTCAATAATGACTTCTTGTGCTCGGCCATTCGGTGAAGGTTTCGGCTTGGGAGTCGCGCTGGGCTTCGCGGTCGGCGTCGGCTTTGGCGTTACTTTGGACGTACTGGGTGGCGTCGGTGTCGGAGCTGGAGTGGCCGCCGGCGTGGGCGCTGGGGTCTCAGTTGCCGTTGGGGTCGGCTGTGGCGTCGGAACTGGAGTTGCTGTTGCCGTGGCCACAACTGGAGTACTCGTTGCACGGGGAGAACCCACCGGCGCTATCAAGCCCGAATCGGTCGGAGTTGAAGTGGGACTCGCTGAAGGTGAGCCCTCTGTAGGAGTCGGACTAATGGTACCGATTGTGGCAGGCACTTCTGGTTTAACGGCTTCACGCTCATAGCTATCCATCTTCTTCTTAAAAAAGATGATCAGGATGAGTAAAATAATAATGCCGCCAATTGCCGCAAACTTCATCACATTGGCTTGTTCACCTGGATTGATATTGGTGCGAGCGGAAGCGGGTATCGGCGCGGCTTCTTTGGTCTCGCCTTTTCCGGCCGCATTTGGATCGTCAATTGCCTTTGGCTTGGTCGAGCCCATTTCCTCATAAAATGTATTTAGTATCTGTTCGACATCAAGGCCGAGAAAAGTCGCATAGGCGCGAACGAAACCGCGCAAGTAAGTTTTCTGCGGAAGCGAATCTACATTGCCCTCTTCAATCGCAATCAGGGTTTTATTATTAATTTTAGTGGCAAGCGCCACTTCACTAATTGAAATGCCCTTTTTCTCGCGATTCTCTTTGAGGATCTGACCAGTAATTTTCATTTCAAAACCTACTTCATCATCTTCATTAACGACTGGGCTCGATTTGCAAACTGACCGTTGGGATAGAGTTTGACGACTTCTTCCAGACGGGCCATGGCCCGCGCTGTTTGTCCAAGTTTGTAGTAACTGAGGCCGCTGTAAAAATGCGGCTCCTCAAAGGATTCAACGCCGCAGATTGAAATGGCATTATCCAAAGCGCGGGCGGCAAACTCAAAATCGCCAATTTCAAGAAGACTGCGTCCGTAGAAGGTCTGGCCGACACAGTTTTGCCGGTTGATGCGCAGGGCTTCAGCAAATTTACTTTTCGCAATGGGATATTGGCCCTTATGAAAATAAGCGAGCCCCAGATTCACCCAAGCCTTGTCAGGAGTCGCATAGGTGAGATCTTTAATAACGATCTCAAGCAAGCTGATGGCATGGTCATACTGGGATTTTTCAATCAGAACGCGCCCGAGATTGTTACGGGCGTCAGAATATTCGGAATTAATTTTCAGGGCTTTTTCGAGATGCAATTGGGCATCATCATATTTATCACGAACAAAATATGCGATACCGAGATTGTTTTCCAAAACGGCGTTGTTCGCGTCCATTTCTTCGGCTTTGAGAAGTTCTTTCAGAGCTTGGGGGTATTTGCCCTGATTCAGAAATGACGTGCCAATTTGCAAATGAAGTTCGGCTTCTTCTTTGTTTTTCTGCGTGGTTGCACACGCTATGAGGAGGCTTGAAGCCATGATGATGAAAAGCCAGTTGTAAGACATACATCTACGCTACCAGACTTTTCTTAATGTCGCAAAACTCTTAGGTTTTTCGCAAGCAGTTCGGCTAGCTTACGGTGCGGCACCCCGACCTTGGTCTGTCTTCGCTAAAACGAAGTCATTGGCTCGATTTTTTAAGTACGACGACAGTTTCAACATGATCAGTTTGTGGAAACATATCAAAAGGCTGAACCGACACCAGCTCATAACCTTTGAGCGCCTGAAGATCACGCGCCAGAGTTACTGGATGACAGCTAATATAAATGAGAGCCAGCGGGTCCAGTTGAGAAATCTGGGTCATGACCTCCGTGCCGACTCCGGCCCGTGGGGGGTCGAGTAAAATTAAATCAGTTTGCAGACTTTTTAGAGTCTTCAGATAACGCTCGACCCGAACCTCGTGAAATTCTAAATTGCCGCTGGTTATTTTCTTTCGCGCAAACTCAACACTTTTTGGATGCGACTCGACTGCCGACACCGGGGTTTCGCTAAACTTCCCCGCTAACGGAAACGTAAAATTACCGGCACCGGCGTAGAGATCATGAATTCGCTTTGGGTGTAGCTGGAGTACTTCGCTTTCTCGAAGCACATAACGAATCAGATTTTCATTTTGGCCGGTATTGACTTGAGAAAAGCCCAGCTCATCTTCAAATCGTGGATTGGAACTTCGCACTACCTGACCCGTCTGAGTAAGGAGCAACTCGATCCGATTTTGCTGTGGTTTTGCGGCACGTAACTCCGCAAATTGCCCGGTCAACTGCTGATCTGTAATCAAGCAATCTTGAATATCGATGATTTGATGCGATCTTTTTTTGAAAAAGCCCAGTTGGTTCGGAGCAAGGTGAACCTGCACTCGATTTCGATAGCGAAACTCTTGTGGACTTGGAATAACCGGACGAACGTCAAAACTTGTAAAGCCAGAAAACTTTCGAAATGCATCCTGAACCATTGCCTGTTTTTGCAGCAGTTGTTCGGAATAAGAGATTTGCTGCCAGCTGCAGCCGCCGCATTCACCAGCGTAAGGGCAAGGCGGAGCCACACGAGAGGGACCAGGCTTTAGCACCTCAACACAATCAGCTTCGGCAAATTTTTTCTTGATGAGAGTGATGCGCGCTCGAACCGTGTCTTGAGGAGCGACATCGGCCACAAAAACCACTCGGCCATCAAAGCGGCCGACGCCTCTACCGCCGATCGCCATGCGATCGACGGTTATTTCGATGTGGTCACCGACTCGCAGAGACAATTACTTATTCACAAACTCAGATTTTGCGAAAAACAATCCCAATTCACGCTCAGCACTGGCGGCGCTATCACTTCCGTGAACGGTGTTTTCACCAACGTTGTCGCCGAATTCAGCCCGGATCGTGCCCGGAGCCGCTTTTTTCGGATCAGTCGCACCCATGATTTCGCGGTTTTTCATGACGGCGTTTTCGCCAGCCAAAGCCATCAAAAGAACAGGGCCTGAAGTCATAAAATCAACCAATTCGCCGAAAAACGGGCGAGCCTTGTGTTCGGCATAGAACTCTTCACATGTCTTGCGGTCGATCATAGTCAGTTTTGCTGCTGCGACTTTCAGGCCAGCCTTTTCGAACTTTGCGATGATTGGGCCGATAACATTCTTTTTAACGCCATTTGGCTTGATGATGCTGAAAGTAACTTCGTTTGACATATTTTCTCCCATTGAAAAGCGAATTTGCTCAAACTTGCTTTAATTTTCTCGATTTTGTACACAGTGGGCATGAAGAATGCAAGGGGCAGTAGGTAAATTAACGATCTTTTGATAGAGCTCACTGATCAGGTTTGGGGTGTGGGGTTATTAAAGAGCTAAATAAGCCAATTGTGCCCATAAGAGTAAAACGATAATCCAGCCAGCCGCAAAGGCCCCCACCCGTTTTTGTAAGATATTCGAACCGAGATGCACCCATGAATGCAAGAGACGAGAAACGACAAAAAGCCAAGCTAGGACCAAGGTGATCATGTTCGGTGCGCCTGTGGAAATGTGCAGGACACAAGCTAAGAAAAACAATATCGGCACTTGAAATTGATTGTCGTAGTGACGGCCAATCAAAACAGTTTTGTCTGCTGGTGGACTGCCGCTATAGGCTTTGAAGTATTTTGCCGCGACTTCACCTGTTTTAATAGCGCGGACGCGCGTCCGAAACATAGCTACGGTTAAACACCAAATATAAAAGACATAAAATGCCATCGGGAAAATCAGTTGATTCTTCACTAAGAACAGCCTTCGCAATTAGAAATCGGGAAATTATTAAAAATATCGTACGGCGAACGACTTCGCCGTACGATATTACGATTCATTTACCGCAGGCTCTTCGCCAAAGTCGAAGCCAAATCAGCCGGGCTCCTTGCAATCGAGCAACCAGCCGCTTGCAGAGCTTCGAACTTATGCTCCGCCGTACCTTTGCCGCCGCTGATGATCGCACCGGCATGGCCCATGCGTTTGCCCTTGGGCGCAGTCGCTCCAGCGATAAAACAGGTAACTGGCTTTTTAAACTCGCGCTTGATGTACTCGGCAGCGTCTTCTTCGGCTGTGCCACCGATTTCGCCGATCATGATCACGGCCTCGGTGTTTGGATCGCGATTGTACATCTCCAAAACATCGATAAAGTTTGTGCCATTCACGGGGTCGCCACCGATGCCGACACAAGTGCTTTGGCCAAGACCAATGCGGGTCAGTTGTCCGACGGCTTCGTAAGTCAAAGTTCCTGAACGCGAAAGAACGCCGATTTTACCCGGCTTATGAATATGGCCAGGCATAATGCCGATTTTGCATTCGCCAGGAGTGATCACACCCGGGCAGTTCGGACCGATGAGACGGGTGCGCTTACCTTGCATAAAGCGCTTCACTTTCACCATATCGAGCACCGGAATACCTTCAGTGATACAAATCGCGAGATCAAGTTCTGCATCAACCGCTTCCATGATCGCATCCGCTGCAAACGGCGGCGGCACGTAAATGACGGAAGCGTTGGCGCCAGTTTTCTCGACAGCTTCTTTCACCGTATCGAAAACGGGCAGGCCCAAGTGAGTGGTGCCACCCTTACCGGGAGTTACGCCACCAACCATTTTTGTGCCGTATTCGAGAGCTTGTTGCGAGTGAAAGGTTCCTTGCGCGCCAGTAAAACCCTGGCAAATCACTTTAGTGTTTTTATTGACCATGATCGACATTAGCGTTTTCCTTTCACGGCACCGACAATTTTTTCTGCGGCATCAGTGAGATCATTAGCAGGGATGATGTTCAAACCGCTCTCAGCGAGAATTTTCTTACCGAGATCAACGTTGGTGCCTTCGAGGCGAACGACGAGGGGAACTTTCAAGCCCACTTCTTTTGAGGCTGCGATTACGCCTTCGGCGATAATATCGCACTTCATGATTCCGCCGAAAATGTTGACGAGAATGCCTTTGACGTTCGGGTCTTTCAAAATAATTTTGAATGCGGCCGTGACCTTATCTTTATTTGCGCCGCCACCGACGTCCAAAAAGTTGGCTGGATTGCCACCGTGGATTTTAATAATATCCATGGTCGCCATCGCCAGGCCTGCACCGTTCACCAGACAGCCGATATCGCCATCGAGTTTAATGAAAGCTAGATCATAACGGCTGGCTTCGATTTCAGAGGGATCTTCTTCGCTCAAATCGCGCAGCTCAACGATGTCTTGGTGGCGATAAAGCGCATTTGAATCAAAGTTCATTTTCGCATCAAGAGCAATGACGTCACCTTCGACTGTTTCAACCAGGGGGTTGATTTCAGCAATGGCGCAATCGCACTGCTCATAAGCCTGATAGAGACCTAAGAAAAACTTCGCGGCTTTGCCAGCCGCTTTGTCTTTCAAGCCAATGGCAAAGGCCAATTGGCGAGCCTGAAACGATTGCAGTCCAACAGCGGGATCAACGATCACACGGAAGATTTTCTCAGGAGAGTGAGTCGCGACTTCTTCGATGTCCATGCCGCCTTCGGCACTGGCCATCAATGTCACGCGGCCGGTGGTTCGATCAAGCAGACATGCAACATAATACTCTTTCTTAATATTGCAGCCTTGTTCAACATAGACTTTATGAACGACCTTGCCTTCGGGCCCAGTTTGATGGGTCACGAGGGTCATACCAATCAGTTTATCAGTCAGCTCGCGCACCTGATCCAAAGATTTGGCAATTTTTACGCCACCACCCTTACCGCGGCCACCGGCGTGAATTTGTGCTTTCACGACCCAAAGACTTCCGCCCATGGCTTTCGCGGCTTCGACGGCTTTTTCTGGCGATTCAGCCATGGCGCCTTGAAGTGTCGCCACTCCGAATTTTCGCAAAATCTCTTTCGCCTGATACTCATGAATATTCATACGCTGCTCATCCCTTCCGTGCGGCGAGTTTTAGAACTCGATTTTCTTCAATGCTTCAGTGAGTTCTTGGACGGCCTTAATTGAATTATCGAGGCCCTTTCGTTCAGTCTCATTGAGTTTCACTTCAATGACTTTATCAAGGCCTTTGCCGTTCAGTTTGCAAAGCACACCAATAAACATATTTTTCACGCCATATTCGCCTTCAAGGTGGGCAGCGCAAGGCAAGATGCGGTTTTGATCTTTCAAAATCGCCTCGGCCATTTGCACGGCACTGGCAGAAGGAGCATAGTAAGCTGAACCAGTTTTCAAGAGACCCACGATCTCAGCACCACCGTTGCGGGTGCGTGTGACCAAAGCGTCAAGTCGCTCCGGAGTCAGCATTTCCGTGAGTGGTACGCCACCGACTGAACAGTGACGCGGCATTGGCACCATGGTGTCACCGTGGCCGCCCAAAACGAAAGCCTGAACATCTTTAACGCTGACATTAAGCTCTTCAGCGATGAACGAGCGAAAACGCGCGCCATCCAAAACACCGGCCATACCGAGAACACGGTGGCGCGGAAAGCCTAAAACATCTTTTGCAACAAGTGCCATGGCATCGAGCGGATTGCTGACAACGATGACGACCGATTCAGGAGCATATTTCTTTACGCCCAGACAAACTTCTTTCATGATTTTGGCATTGGTTGCCAGCAAATCGTCGCGGCTCATGCCGGGCTTGCGTGGAATACCTGCTGTGATAATCACGACATCTGAGTCTTTGATGTCTTCATAGTTGGCCGTGCCAATAACACGTGAATCAAAGGCCTCAACCGGAGAGGACTCAAATAAATCGAGCGCTTTGCCTTTGGCGGAACCTTCGTTGACATCAAGTAAAACGACGTCGCCCAGCTCTTTTGCCGCTGCCCAATGGGCACAGGTCGAGCCGACAAAGCCAGCGCCAATAACCGCTAATTTTTTTCTTTTGTGAATCATGTTGGTACTCCCTTTAAGCCATGTGTTTAATAATTTCGGTTGCAAACTCAGAAGTCTTCAGAAGCGTTGCGCCTTCCATCTGTCGGTGAAAGTCATAAGTCACGCGTTTTAAGGCGATCGCCTTTGTCAGGCCTTTTTCGATCAAGCTCGAAGCTTCTTTCCAGCCCATGTATTCAAGCATCATCGAGCCAGATAAAATCACTGAGCCCGGGTTGACCTTGTCTTGGCCCGCATATTTAGGTGCGGTTCCGTGTGTCGCTTCAAAAACCGCAAGTCCATGGCCGATATTTCCGCCTGGTGCAATACCCAGT
The DNA here is from genome assembly GCA_043785085.1 of Bdellovibrionales bacterium. Taxonomy (GTDB): domain Bacteria; phylum Bdellovibrionota; class Bdellovibrionia; order Bdellovibrionales; family JAMPXM01; genus JAYVXN01. The sequence goes on from JAYVXN010000277.1 coordinate 9,104, forward strand.
CCACCCACTTGAGCGGCCAGCGCGTCGCTAATATAGTCTCCGTTCAGATTCGGAAGCGCAACGACAGAGTACTCATCCGGTCTCAACAAGCACTGTTGAAACATATTATCAGCAATACGATCCTTGATGATGATTTTTCCCACCGGAGCTTTGCCATTGAACTGCGCCCAGACTTCTTCTTCGGTGATCGTGAGGTCAGCGAATTCTTCTTTGGCGACTTGGTAGCCCCAATCTTTGAATGCGCCTTCAGTGAATTTCATGATGTTGCCCTTGTGGACCAAGGTCACGCTCGGCAATTTATTTTCGATCGCGTGTTCGATGGCTTTTTTGACCAGGCGTTTTGAACCGAATTCGCTCATCGGCTTGATGCCAATGGCTGAGTTCGGGCGAATATCTTTACCGAATTTTTTAGCCAGAGCAATGATCTCGTTGGCTTCAGCAGAACCTGCGGGCCATTCGACGCCAGCATAAACATCTTCGGTGTTTTCGCGAAAGATCACCATATTCACTTTTTCAGGCTCCTTCACCGGAGCTGGAACGCCTGGATACCACTTCACCGGACGCAAACACGCATAAAGGTCGAGGTCTTTGCGAAGGGCCACATTCAACGATCGCATACCTTTGCCAACGGGAGTGCCAAGTGGTCCTTTAATTGAAACGACGAATTCACGAATGGCCGAGAGTGACTCATCCGGAAAAAAGTTACCGTCGTACATTTTCGCAGCTTTTTCGCCTGCGTAAACTTCGCACCAGTGAATTTTACGTTTTCCGCCGAAGGCTTTTTCAACAGCTGCATCGAACACGCGAACGGAAGCTGCCCAAATGTCTGGACCAGTTCCGTCGCCTTCAATGTACGTGACAATTGGATGGTCGGGAGTACTGACCTTTCCGTTTGCTAGGATTTTGATTTTCTCGCCGCCCGACGGGACCTTGATTTTCGAATATTGACCCATACTAACCTCTTTAACAGTTGCGTTTCGCGAACGATTCAACCTTAATTTAAGATAGGAAGTTGAATATTTTTTTGAACGATCCCAATAGGTGTAAAACAACGCGCGCGATTGAGCAAAAGTTTTCAGTTCCGTTTGGTAGGAGAAAGCATCTGTGGCGCCACCTGTCATTGAATTTCGAAATGTGACTCTCGCATTCGGCCGAGAAATTCTCCTCGAAAAGGTGAACCTCAGCGTCTCTCAAGGTGAGGTTTTCGTCTTGATCGGACCCAGTGGTCAGGGCAAATCCGTCGTTCTGAAGCTCATGGGCGGTTTGCTGACTCCCACTTCTGGTGAGGTCCTAGTTGAAGGCAAAAACCTAAGGACGCTGCGAAGCAGCGAGAGACAGGCTCTGGTGCGCCGAATGGGCATGCTTTTTCAGAAAAACGCGCTCTTTGATTCCTTAACTGTCGGTGAGAATGTGGCCTTCCCAATGCGCGAAGTCTTGCATGAAACGGAAAGTAAAATTCCTCCTGCTGTGGATAGTTATCTGCAGAGCGTGGGTATCTTGCATGCGCGCGATCTTTATCCCGATGAAATCAGCGGCGGCATGCAAAAACGCCTCGGAATCGCGCGCGCGATCGCCTTAAAGCCAGAAATTATTTATTACGATGATCCCACAGCGGGTCTAGATCCAATTACCAGCCGCAAGATCATTCAGTTAATTATTGATCTACAGCGCGAATCCAAATCCACCACTGTGGCGGTGACTAACGATATGAACCGCGCCTTTCAAATGTGCACGCGAATCGGGATGGTGGTCGATCGCGAACTCATTGTCACTGGAAACCATCAAGAAACTCTTCGCCACCCGGATCCACGTGTCCAGCAATTTATCCATGGCAACCTTCAAGGCCCTCTGACGGTGCAGGTTTCATGAGTATGGTGAAGTTCGATAAGGTGATTAAGCGATTCGGCACGCGCACTATTTTAAAGGGCATTTCGTTTGAAGTGCAAAAAGGCGAAATTCTTTTCATCCTTGGCACCAGCGGCACCGGAAAATCAGTCTTGTTGAAAAACCTGGTCGGCCTCTTGCGTCCAGATGAGGGTCAGATCTGGATTGATGGCCAAGAAGTTTCACGCATTAGTGAGGAGCAGTATTTTCCGATTCGAAAAAAATGCGGAATGGTATTTCAGCATCCTGCTTTATTTGATTCACTAACTGTTTTTGAAAATGTCGCCTTTGGTTTACGAAAGCATTACAACCCACCTGAAACAGAAGTCCAGGAGCGCGTGCGCAAATGCCTCGGTCTGGTGAATTTGCATGGGGTTGAGGAAAAAATGCCTGCTGAAATTTCTTACGGTATGCAAAAGCGCGTGAGTCTCGCGCGTACGATTGCCGTTGATCCCATTATTCTCCTTTTCGACGAACCAACAACGGGTCTAGATCCAGTGACCACCAACACCGTCAATCATTTGATTTTCGATCTGTCACGTAAGCTGCAAACCACGTCGATGGTGGTGAGCCACGATATGCACTGCGCCCTGGAAATCGCTGATCGCATCATCGTTCTTGATCAGGGCAATGTCGTTGCGCAGGGGACGCCCGCTGAATTGAAGAAATCTGAAGTTCCTCTGGTGCGCGACTTTTTATCCGAATCTCTGGAGGAAGGTGCATGATTCTCGCTCTGAGAAACATCATCGGCGACATCGGCGGCTGTGTGCTGTTCGTGGCGCAAACCTTGAGTACGGCGATTCGCTTTCGTATCCCGGTTCATGAGATTTTTGTGCAAACTTGGCGCGTGACCATGCAAAGTCTCTCAACAACAGCCTTAGCCGGATTCTTCGTTGGTGCAGTCATGACTGTACAGTTTACTTTGCAAGTGAAGGCGTTCGGTGCTTTGGGTTTTCTCGGTGGTCTTGCTACGAGTGGCACAGTTCGCGAAGTCGGCCCACTCCTGATTGCCTTCATGCTCAGTGGTAAAGTGGGCGCATTTACCTCTGCTGAGCTGGGAACGATGCGGGTGACGGAGCAGATCGATGCGATTCGCTGTCTGGGGGCAAATCCATTTCAGGAAATTATCTTTCCGCGCTATGCCGCAATTATATTTTCGAGTTTTTTTCTTTTGGCCGCCGGACTTTTTATGTCGATTGCGGGCGGGTTGTTTCTGGGCATAGTTTTCTCCGGAATCACCTCGGAAGAATATCTTCGCCATATTCCGACGATTGTGACACTACCTTCAATCCTCAGTGGACTTTTTAAGTGTCTGGTTTTTGCCATCATCCTTGCTTCAATTTGCACTTACAAAGGTTACACGACAACGGGCGGAGCCAAAGGCGTTGGCCGTTCAGTTGTCAGTACCGCTGTTGCCACGATGGTCGGCCTCGTGATCGCAGATTGGCTCACGAGTCTTGTTAGCCAAACGGTCTTGACCTTGGTCATGGGAGCTCAATGATCGATATTCTTGGACGACGCCTCATCGATGTCTCTGAAGCCACGCGTGAGTTTCTCACCTTATGCCTGCGTACTCTGGTCGCCAGTTTCACACCGCCATTTCGCATCGGAGACACCCTTCGTCAGACTTATTTTGTGGCCAATGAAAGTGCTCCGACAATAATTTTTTGTGTGAGCTTTGCGGCAATGGTCACCATCATAGAATCTAGTTTTCATATGAAAATGGTCATTCAAAATGATTCGATGGTTCCAGGGTTTGCCTCACTTTTGATTTTGCGCGAGCTCGGAGCGGTGGTCTCAGCGTTACTCATTACCTCTCGAGTCGGTGCGGGTCTGGCTGCCGAAGTCGGCAGTATGCAAGTCACGGAGCAAGTGGATGCGCTGCGGATGCTAGGCATTGATCCGGTTCGCTTCATTGTTGTGCCGAGATTTGTCGCCTGTGTGATTGGCGGATTTTTACTCTGTATTATCGCCAATATTGTTTGTCTTTACTGCGCAATGCTGGTCAGCACCTGGAGTCTCGGTTTTACGGCCGGAAGTTTTCTCGCAGCGATGCGAACATTCGTTAAATTTCAGGATCTCGCATTCGCAAGCATCAAAGGCGCCGCCTTCGGCGCGGTCATTCCGATCTTCAGTTGTTTTCATGGCTTTCGCTGTAAAGCCGGCGCCGAGGGAGTTGGTCTAGCTACGACCAATAGTGTGGTCTCCACTTCGGTTGCCATCATCGTCATCGATTTCGTTTTGACCTTTTTCTTTTCGCAATTCTACTAGTCCCTTCAATTGGTCAGGACTAGCGTGGCCCGGATGAAAAAAGGTAAAGTAATCTTATTACGCCTCACGGATTTTTCAACACAATTGACTTTTGTGTTGAGCAGCGTGAATCGGAAGCTGAGGGGGCTCAATGAAAGTTGAAACCAAAGTTGGTTTACTCTTTATCGTCGCCGTCGCCATGGTCGCGGCTTTTGCTTATTATTTAGGTGTGTTAAACCCATTTGCAAAAGAAAACTACCTCTACGTCGGTTACAATTTTGCCGGAGGCATCGAAGTCGGCTCACCGGTTCGGGTCATGGGCATTAAGGTCGGTAAAGTCACAGAAATTAAATTCGATCCAAATATGAAAGATGCAAAAGGCGAAGAGGTGAAACTTCGACTCCGTATTAATATTAATCAGGACGCATGGCCTACGGTGCGTCACGATTCGCGCTTTTTCATTAATCTTGCCGGCGTCATTGGCGAAAAGTTTTTGGAGGTGACTCCCGGATCTCTTGAATCACCGGTGGTCCAGCCAGCTGAATTCGTGCGAGGCGAAGACCCACCACGCATTGATCAATTGATCTCACAAAGTTACGGCCTCGCCGGTAAAATTCTCGAAATGGTCGAAAAGAACAAAGGCTCCGTCGGCGATACCATTGGACAAATGAATAACCTGGTCACCAATCTCAATAAGACTCTTGTGCTGCTCGAGAAGACCTCGAAAAACCAAGAATTTACCCGCATTGTGACGAATGTCGCCAATATGACAGATGACCTCACGGTTCTGACTAGCCGATTGCGCGGCCCCGATGCCGACAAAACGTTGTCTCTCATTCATAAACTCATTTGGCGCTTAGATCAGCTTGATGAAGAAAACATCCGAAAGTTTCTGCAAAAAGAGGGTATCCGAGCGCGGATTTTTTAACCAAGAGATGCACTTTGAAATACGCAATTTTATGGTCGCTTGTTTTGTTGTCGCTACACGTGAACGCTGCCATCCTATTGGATGAGGGCCACGCCAAAAACAGCACGATTCATAGCAAAACCGCTGAAGACAGTTTTGCATTGCGAAAGCTACGCCGCGCTGGAATCGGCGTCAGTGCGGCCGGTGCGCTAGGCCTTGCCGGTATTAGTTTGGAATTAAATTTGACTCCCGAAAACAGTTTCAAAGCCGGGTACGGCGGGGGCCCCGGATATCAGTCTTATAATATAGAGATGAAGCGAACTATGGGATCCGGAGCTTTTCTTCCCTATATGGGTGGAGGCTTCGCACATTGGTATACCTCTGGCAGCAAACACGAATCCATCACCACCACCACTCCGAATTTTCTGGCCGAGAAGTTTATGACCGAAGATGAAAAGCGCCAGGGGATTATCAACGCAAATATTCTCTATCCATCGATTGGCTTGCAGTTTATTCAGCTGGGTGAGCCCATGGCCGGATCGTCTATATACATGGAGCTGATGGTGCTGGTTGAGGTGGGCCAGATGCAGGCGGTGCCGACAGGGAGCTTCGGCTACACGTATTACTTCTGAAACTGGGATCCGTTTTTTTAAAAAAACCCTCGATTTCTCGAGGGCTCATCAGATCTTTTTCGATTAAAAAACTAAATTACTTCTTAGAAGCTTTTTTAGTCGTTTTCTTCGCAGCTTTCTTAGTCGCTTTTTTTGCTGCTTTTTTTGTAGCTTTCTTTGCCATGTGCTCCTCCTCGGATGCGTTTTCTAAAAAGTTAAACAAGAAGACTTCCTATATAAAAGTTTACCTGCGTGACTCTAATCGTCAATAAAAAAAATTTTTCTTTAGCACTTTTTTTGCTCAGTTTGTCTAGTTCAATGGAGGTTAGCGATGCTTTTAGCGTTCATGCTCATGGTGTGCGGACTCTGGTTCGCTTTTCGGATCTCAAGACAAATCACATCTCAAAATATTTTCTCAAACAAGCAAATGACAAAAATTGGCACCATCTATTTCGGTACAGTTTTCTGCCTTTCACTGATGTTTGCGCGCACATTTCTGGTGCTTTGGTTGCTGATATTTGTGCCGCAAATTTTCTTCTTTCTCCTCGTATATTGCGTTCGAAAGTGGCGTGAAAAAAAATTTCGTCAGCAATTCTATTCGTGTCTCAACAACACTATTTTAAAAATGAAAACCGGCAAATCCTTGCGCCAAGCCTTCACTGAAATGAGTGCCGAGAGTGACCCATTGATGCAGCAAAAGCTTTCAGAGATACTAGAAATTGTTGTTTTTTCGCAACAAAATTCATTGGATTGGGGCGACCAATTCGTGAAGCGAGCAATTGTCGAGCTCAGATCAGCTGACCAAAATTCTCATAGCAGTCTTCGCACACTGACCGCTTTTCGCGATCGCTTGCGTATGGAAGACGATTTTCGACGTAGGTCCGGACAAGTTTTGCAGCAGATTCGCTTTCAATCGATTCTGATTACGGCACTGTACTTTGCAGTTCTCGCCTTTGTTGGACACGAATTCGGAATAAAAAAGAATGTGCGTCTTATTTCAAGCTCATTACTGTTTTTCGCGATCGGCCTGTTGTGGATTCAAATTGGCGGACGGAGGCTTAAATGGAAAGTATAGCACCACCACTGAAGTTTCTCATTGAGATACAAACGGCCATGCAAAATGGCGAAGCTGTCAGAGGCGGAGCGATTCGATATTTGCAAGGGGATCAGGATAGTTTTACGCCAGTTGTGCGCAAATTTATTTTGGCTTGGGACCGTGGTCATGACTGGCGACAAATACTCAAAGAGGAAAAAAGCTTGCACCGACGTGCGATCCTCGACCTCCTTGCAAATGGCCTTGCCGGACATCCGATTCAGGCACGCCTTGGCGAACTAAAGGATGAAATCAGTTTTGCTTGCGACCTTGAGATCAAATCACGCTTGGACCTTTTGCCCTTGCAAATGCTGATCCCTTTGCTGCTTTTTCAGTTTCCGGCTTTTTTATTGCTCTTGTTTGGCCCGTTATTAACCCATTTTATTGAGGGACTTAAGTCATGAAAAAAATTCTAATGATATCGGTGGTAATGACTGGAATAAATGCATTTGCAGCAGCCACTCAGCCATCACTTCAGGAGCTTCGTCTCAAATCTATTCTAAATGCACATTCGCTTCCTGAGATTGAGAGGTCTCTGCAACACGTTGACCATCTCGAGGCAACTCGGATCATTTGCCAGCAGCAGCTCCATCTGAAAAAATCGCCGTCAGCGTGTTTTGAGGTTTTGAACGAAGAACT
>JAYVXN010000278.1:0-5384 GCA_043785085.1 Bdellovibrionales bacterium
CCCGTGTTTCACTCAGGCGATGATTTTATTTACTTAAGAAAGCTTGTGAGTGGGTACCAGGACTTGATCAACGCCGGGGTTCGAGCCAAAAACCAGCGATCTGCCATTTATAGAGCCAATGGAAAAAGGTGGCAGAGTGGTGAAAAACTTGAGGGATCGGCAGATACGTTCGTATTAGATGGTTTAGAAAAAAGTATTGAATCTTACAAAGAAGAGAAGAAACGTTATGAGAAAGAATTTTCACGATTATCAAAAAAGCACAAAGAAATTGGTTTGTTAAAAACAATTCCTGGGATTGACGACATCAATGCAGTGAAGATCGTGGCCTATGTGGTGGAGCCTAGGCGTTTTAAAAGCATTGGTCATTTTTTAAGTTACTGTGGACTCGTGAAGCTAGAGCGATCAAGCGGAGGAGTGGTATATCAGAGAAAGAATTCCAGGTATTGCCGAGTTTTGAAATCATTATTTAAGATGTCGGTGTACTCTGTTACGGCTCAAGATAAAGAAAATGCAATTCAAGATTATTTATAGATATTTAGTTCAGGAGAAAAAATTGGCTTTGCATGACGCCAGAAGTGCGACGGCAAGACGAATTGCAACATTAGCGCTCGGTGTATTAAAAAGTGGCCAAAAATTTGATCCTCAAAGGAGAATCAAGAAAAGTATAAATTCAAACTAGCCACAGAATCATCATTGTAAGCAGTCTCAAAAATGAGTAAGCGGATGATGATTTTGTGGTGAGCGGTGAGAGTTCATGCGAGGCGATAGCGTTGGTTTGTAAAAGCCAAAATTGCTCACGGTTCCGGTTAACCCCCGCTCTATTCCTAAAACTGATTGTAGCCCGTGCAAAGAAATGCAGTGGTATATTGCACTGAGAGCTCAAATAGACGCATACGGAATATAGAATCAAAAGAAAGATCATTAACTTTCAATGTGGATTGAGATCGCATAACAATGGATTCTACATCACGTTAGACAGGCCTTTGGCCAAAAAACGAGATTAAAAAATCGTTATTGGGTACTATTTTCTTCTTGCCAAATTGCCCATAGACGCCTCGCGAGGACGGCCCCTTAGTACCCTTTTCTCTTTTAACCTTTTTCCCTTTGTCTGTGTCTTAAGCAAGCGTAACCACTGCATCCAGTACTGCTGATATTTTTTGGCGAGATGCTAGCCTGGCAGCATGAAAATACGGAGGTGTCATGCTTGATAGCGAATCAAATCAAATTCGGGTTATCAAAAAGATTGAGTTGGGGTTTGGACGGCATCGTCGAGACAGTGACGGTAATCGATACCCAGCGAAGCTAAAAGAACTGGCGCTGGCAGCGGTAGACAGTGGTGTCGGCAGAGAGCTGCGGTCGCGTCCCAGTTTTGGTGGGAATTCGAAAAGCGAGAACTCGCCTAGTGAGTGAAGGATTCATAGTTTGATTTATGCTGCTTCGTCATGGATCAGTTGTTCAAGCAAGGCAACTTTACTTTCCCTAAGTTTTAGCCAGAGTCGCTGAGTGATTTCGTCGACACTAAATCCTCGCTGTTGAGAGGCATACTTTTGTAAACCTCCACCACTGTTAAGGATTTTAGCAGCCATCATGAGTATGACAAATGAATTGATTTCCAAATTTAGAATCCTTCCATAAGATCTAGGATCATCTCTCCATCGAGGACACCACCAATGCTCGGCCATGAGCTTATTGGGTTAATTGCGGATTCGATGATTTTGTCCGATCTTACATTGTCAGGGGGCATGACCAAAAGAAGATTTCGTTCTGACCTAGAATTACGGGGCTTAAAAACGCCCTTGATGAGTGCGGTTTTTCGCGCTGGTCCTGGCAAAATGCGGGCATAGGTACTGACGACCTTGAAGATCCTTTGATCTTCCGGCAAGTATAAAGTCACGACAGTTTCAGTTTTGTAATTAGGCATTGGTTTTAAAGTGATTTTTCCGACTTCCATCACGGAAGGTCCGCTACCAATGGTCACTGTGACTTGATCTTTCGCAAGGCTTATCCCAAAGCATTTTGTGTCTTCAGCTATTCCAAAAAATTCAGCAAATTTTGAATTAAAGCCTTTGGTCTGGCATATTTGATCCGAAAGTTCCCCATTAAATGCAAAATATCCGGGTAGGCTCATCGTTTTGGCAAGGGTAGTTGCACGTAGCTTGTTTAGCACAAATTCAGGGTAACCCGCCGCCATCACCTGACCGGCATCACCTCGATGTTGGAGTCCAAATACGTGACCAAGTTCGTGCACAATAACCCGAAACAATGCCCCTGAGCCTCCCAAGCTCCATGGAAAATCTGTTTGAAGATCGTCGCCTTGGAATTGGAGCGGGCCGGAGTCGGGCGATATATAAATAAATCCCCGTCCGCGCAATGATTGGGGGTCATATTGTTCGCGTACAGCGGCGGCGATAACTTTATGTGGATCATCTATAAATATTTTTTGATTTTTTCGTAAAATACCGAATTGGAAACGAATATCTTCGCTCGAATCGCAATCAATAATTTGAAAGGTTTGTGTTGCCACGCGCACTGGCTCGAATGACACCATATCTGGCAAATAGGAACCGTTGATAGGGGGTAGATAGGCCTGCTTGAATTCAGCTTTCCAATATTGAATTCCGTCTTCTACAAGTTTATGGAGAGTAGCTAGGTCTTGATGAAAATGTGCGGCATCCACCTCGACACAGTAGCGAACGACTTTGGTGTTTTGAATAAACCATGGATTGAAGTCATCCCTAAGTACGTCGCCTCCGCCGCTACTTCCTGCGCCTGCAACTGCAAATTCTGATACCATTCCAAGGGCCAATATTGTAATGGCTACTACCAATGCCAGCAGTGCGGGTAATTTCTGTCGTTGGGAGCAACGCTTCATTTTAATTCCCTCCATTTGTGGCCGAATTGGCAATGAAAGCGCTTGGAGCAATTTGCTTTGGCCACATCGCAAATCAACAAATTGCTCCCGCCCTGCGCTACATTATTATTGATATAATTTCGAACATACAAGGCCCTCAAGGTCATCCGAACCTACGGTGCAGCCAAGTTTTGCAATTCCGTTCAAATCACTGGGATCAATGATCGGAGCTAATTGACCGTTACCATCAAGCATAATTTTGAAAGCTGCTTTTTGGTCAGCGGCTGAACAATTATTAAAATAGCCTAGGTCTTTGGTTAAGCCAGACTGAGTGGTGGAAGTTTGAAATACCATCTTCCCCCCTTCGTCATTGACTGTTAAAATCCCGCCCTGCTCAGCAGTTCCCTGAAAACTCCAACTGTAACCGTGATGATATTCACCTACAGATATACACTGTACATCCAATTGCTTTGGAGTTTCTAATGCCAAGACTAAGCTGCTCCAAGATACGCCTAAAACCAGCAGTAACGATGTATAAATTTTCACCTTCATGTCTCCCTCTTTGTGGTGCCGTCATTGGAACCTATCGATATAATAGCTTTGCAGTGACGACCTCTTCTAGATTATCTTATTTAAAAATGTAGCTTTTAGCTAAGTGGTAACTTAGCAAGTCACAAAAAAGGGCGCGATGAGTCAATCTGTTTTTGATTTCACTGATTACAAACTTTATCTATGTGCTTCACTGGAGACTTCAGGTGAAAAACGTGGCATCCGAACGCGGCTTGCCCGATATCTAAATTGTCAAACGGCGTTTATTTCACAAGTCTTGAGGGGGCGGCTTCAGTTTAGTCTCGAACATGCCTTCAAAATTAATCAATTTTTGAACCATTCTAAGGATGAGGTACATTTTTTTCTCTTGCTTGTGCACTTGGCTCGAGCAGGCAGCGTTGATCTGGAGATCTACTACAAGCAGCAAATGGCCGCTATACTTTCGGCTCGAAACGAAATTCGCGAACGGATAAGGGTCAAACGAACTCTCTCACTGGAGATGCAGGAGACCTATTATCGGTCTTGGCTGTTTGCCGCAATCCACATCATGCTTTCTGTTCCCAAGTTTAGGGCCGCCGACGCCATTGCCAAACACTTGGGCGTTCCCACTGATACCGTGATCAATTGCCTTGATTTTCTTCGCGCAAATGGTCTTGCAAAAGGTACCAATAGCAACCTCGAGATTGGGGCAGCCAGAATCCATTTGAGCAAGGAATCCCCATACTTGGCAAAACACCATACCAACTGGAGGATCCGGGCCGTGACAACCCTCGATTTACCTCGCGCCGAGAACCTCCACTATTCATCAGTTATCAGTTTGTCACGACAAGATGCCTTGCGAGTACGGGAGATTTTTCTTAAGGCCATTGAGAGCACGGAACCCATTTTGCAAAAATCGAAGGAGGAGGATGTATTTTGCTTAGCTATGGATTTCTTCCAGGTGTGAGAGTGGTCAACGCACAAAAATTTAAGGATCTGAAGCGGCGAAATCAGAAAATCAGAGTTCATTAGAACGATTTTCTGATTTTGTAGGTGGTGGACGGGTTTCCTGCGAATTTCAATAAATTCGCGCTTCACAGACCGCCTGGTTTATTCACTTAATTGTGTTTAGAGCGGGTTTTTTCTTAAGTCTGGATGTTTCTCGGAACTTGGTAACCTGTTTAAATCGTTCCCAGATCGGTTTTTTTCGTATCAAAAATTGATGCGGCACCCTGCGCAAAACACTTGTTTGCCAATAAAGTGTCAAACATGATCGCAGAAAAAATTAATCAAAAAAACTTTGTCTTAGGATTTGATTAACAAAGCTCACCTTTTATTCAGTGAGCTTCAGATCACCGGGATTAACGAGCAGAGCAATGCAAAACAAAATTAACCTGCTTTTCATATTTCTCATTTGATGCATTGAACAATACAAGCTCAGTCGGTGCTTGTATTGATTGCGCACGAAATCCATTTGTTTGATTTTTGATGGAAATATCTAAAGCTCCCACATCAGTGCTAATTTTTATATCGTACCCTGTTGCTTTTAGATTGACTCGCTCAAAAGGAATTTGTACAGAACTCTCGATAACTTCTGGTTCTGCGCCTCCCTTTGAAAAATTGATGGAACAATTGCCCACAATAGAATTTGGTTTGCGAGTAGTCGACTGACTCTTTTCGCTCTTGGCCATAGCCGCAAAGCCCGAACCAAAAATGAGTAGCACAAACAAACACACATAAGATTTCATAGAACCCCCTGTGCCTTATATTTAAAGAGATTTAGCATCGAAGTGTAACAAGATTCAAAAAATTGGACTGTGGCAACTCAGTGCTACACTTTGAACTCATATTGAGTTGACTTAAACAGAGTCCTACGCAAAACGGCATTACCAACGTCGAGTTTTTCTGTGATGAAGGCATCAGCGGAACGAAATCGAGTCGTCCGGCGCTTGATCGAATGATGGCGGCTGTCGAGGCGGGAGAAATTTCTACCTGCATCGTGTAC
>JAYVXN010000279.1:0-5384 GCA_043785085.1 Bdellovibrionales bacterium
CTCGTTAGCCGCCTGCTAGCGCTTCGGCCTCCCGTCTCGATTCGTCGCAAAATCCACGGCGAAAAAGTGTCAAGTTACTTATGACAGGGTGCTTAGCGCGCTTTCATATAACGATACTCAACAAACCGGTAAGTCAAAGCCGAAGTCACAAGTGTCCAGGCACCGATCCCAAGAATCAATGCCCAGCAGCTCCAAACACCTAGCGTACTCACTGGATAAAACTGATCGAGCAGAGAAAAGCCAATAAACAAAAGACTCATATGAATGAGATAAACACTGTAACTGATCACACCCAAGAAAGTCGCACCGGGCAAAGTCAGTAAACCAAACAGCGAATTTCCGGCGGCGACACAAACAAAGAAAACAAAAAGCGCCAGACTTTGTGGCCAGGAGTAATCAGCACCAATCACTTTAAAAGTAAAAATCAACGCCGCTAACGCCAAGGCACTCGCCCAGCGGCTCTGCAAATATTTAACGAACTTTGCTCGAACCACGATTTCGGCAGCAAAGGCACCGAGGACAAATTGAAAATAGCAAACTTCACGGGTCACAAATTGACACAGGAGAAAGACCCCAACGACCGCCAGAGCCGTTAAAATGCAGCGCCCATAAACGAGCCAAGCAACGAACGGTAAAGCGAGATAAAAGCGCCACTCGAGCTTAAGCGTCCAGTACACGCCGTTTAAAATATTATTGCCGCTTTTGTTTATCTCGCCATATCCGGACCAGCCGCCGCTGAGAATGCGCAGGATTTCATGGGCGAACTCATGCACCGAAGTCTGCAGCTGCCAGCGCGAGCGCACCCCGATCAACAACAACACGATGAATGCGGAAAAATAATACATCGGAGCGATTCGGCGCAGCCGCGCCAAGAAGAACGGCTTTAATTTCAAACAACCACGATTTGTCATCACTTTGTTCCAAAAGAGCAGGCCCGTGATCATGAAAAACAAGCTCACACCGTGCGTGCCCAAACCACCGTAGAAGGCGGTTCCGGAGTCCCATCGGCCAAATTGAAAGAGGTAGTAATAGCAAATCGAGTGGTGAACCATTACGCCAAAGGCAAGAAAGCCGCGCAAGCCATCGATGCATGGAAACCGATTGCTTTGCGAGAGCACCGTCAAATTCTGATAAAATTTGCTGCTCTTAACCACAACCCAACCGAGAGCAATCATGAGGGCTGAAAAAAGCGCGTACGGAAAGAAGCTGGTCATGGCCATAAAATCGGCGTCACCTCAAAAAAGGAAAAGCCCCGGCTTTCGCTGAGGCTTTGCAGATCATCTAAATGATTGCACTAAAAATCTGCACTAAAAATCTGCATTGAAAATCTGCATTGAAAATTAATGACCGGCTTCTGAGCGATTCGGTTTTTTACCAGTCGCACCTTTGGCCGCTGCTGGAGCAGCTTTGCTGGCTGGAGCGGCTGCTTTCTTATCATCCGCGGCCTTTTTCAAAGCGCCATGAGCTTCGAAATCGCCTTCGTCAGCAGTCTTGCCTTTATCGGCATCATCAATCAACGAAGCCGCGCTGATCACGCCAATCTTGTTCAGCTCAAGAATCTTCGCACGCAATGTGGCCGACACTTCCGGGTGCTCTTTGAGAAACTGCTTACCCTGATCGCGTCCTTGGCCCATGCGCTCGCCATTGTAGCTGTACCAAGCGCCTGACTTCTCAACGAGGTCATACTTCACCGCGAGGTCAATGATATCGCCCTCAGCTGAAATACCTTCGCCGTACATGAGGTCGAATTCGATTTTGGCAAATGGCGGAGCCATTTTATTTTTCACGACTTTGACTGAGGTGCGGTTACCGATGGCATCTTCACCGTTTTTGATCGCGCCCGTGCGACGAACATCCAGGCGAACAGACGCATAGAACTTCAAGGCGTTACCACCCGTCGTTGTCTCAGGGTTACCGAACATCACACCGATCTTCATGCGGATCTGGTTGATGAAAATCACCAGCGTGTTGCTACGGCTGATAGCCGCTGTCAACTTACGTAATGCCTGTGACATCAAACGAGCCTGAAGACCCATGTGGCTATCGCCCATGTCGCCTTCGATTTCTGCACGCGGAGTCAGCGCCGCAACTGAGTCAACGACCAAAACGTCAACAGCGCCAGAGCGCACGAGAGTCTCGGTAATTTCCAAAGCTTGCTCACCCGTATCCGGTTGCGAGATCAAAAGATCTTCGGTGTTCACACCGAGCTTGCGCGCATAAGCGATATCAAGAGCATGTTCGGCATCAACGAATGCGACCACGCCGCCTTTTTTCTGAGCCTGAGCAATCACCGACAATGAAAGCGTCGTTTTACCTGAGCTTTCAGGGCCGTAAATCTCAACGATACGTCCTTTCGGAAGACCGCCAATGCCAAGTGCGATATCCAGACTCAAAGAACCTGTGCTGATCACTTGCACGTCTTTGTAGAGGCTGTCACCGCCACCGAGACGCATGATGGAGCCCTTGCCGAATTGCTTTTCAATTGTCGCAACCGCGAGCTCAAGTGCTTTAGCTTTTTCATCTGTCTCTTTGGCAGATGATTTATCCGACGACTTCTCTGAGGTCTGTGAGGTTTTACCAGTTGTAATCATGGATCCCTTTCCTTTTTCTTAACCATATTTGGGAGCCGCCCAAAGCTCCCGTTTATTTTCCCTGTCCAAAACATTTATTTAAACTACAGCTGCTCCAAGAGAAGACGCAAAGCATATTCCGCAGAAGCGCCCTGCACTTGCTCTCGTGAGCCATCAAAGTGCTGCTGAGTGGCCAGTTCAACGCCCGGACCAACGACAGCAAAGCACACAGTTCCGACTGGCTTACGTGCTGATCCGCCGGACGGACCGGCAACTCCTGTGATCGCAATCGCCCAGGTCGAATCTAAACCCTGACGCGCCCCTGCGGCCATGCGAATGGCGACTGGTGTACTCACCGCACCGAGCGACTTTAAAAGATTACCAGAAACACCTAGGTACTGTTCTTTGACCTTGTTCGAATAAGCCACAATACTGCCCAAAAAAACCTGTGAAACACCGGGGTAAGTGACCAGATGCGCCGAACATAAACCGCCGGTGCAACTTTCGGCGATCGAGAGAGTTTCGTCGCGCTCAACCAAGCGTTTGACGAGTTTTTCGACCAGCTGCTTATCCATGTAATTGTACTCCCAACCAGGTCGTCTTGGCATAAACAATTTGTAAGATAATGCTGCTCACTAACCCAGCGGCGACATCATCCAAAACCGTACCCAGGCCACCCTCAATCCGCTGATCCATCTGACGAATCGGCGGCGGCTTCACAATATCAAAAATCCGAAAGAGAACAAAGCCCGCCACAAAACTCTGCCATGTCAGCGGCAGCCACGTCATGGTGATCAAATAACCGATGATTTCATCAATCACAATCTCGCTCATATCATGAGCTCCGGTATTGCGTTCATGAAGATCAGAAACAAATACGGCAAAAAGCAACACAACGACACAGCTCGCCATATAAACCAAGGCTGAACAGTGCAGCAAAAGATAGGCAATTGGCACAGCGACCAGAGTCCCGTAAGTTCCGGGAGCAAAAGGAAGTTTGCCAACGAAAAAGCCAGTAGCGAAGAACTCAACAATTTTTTTATTCACATTTACATTCATTGAACACTCATTGAACACTCACCGTTCAACGCAATGTCCCCCGCCTGGCTGACCTTTGTCAAAACACTTGCACTGCACCAAAGACTGCGAGGCCAGTTTCCAGCCCGGCAGTGGGTTCTTGACTCGACATCAAATCACCCCCCGCATAAAGTTAAAGACTCTTGTTATTTCAACACCTTAAAAGATAATGGCGGAAGCAATGAAATTAGAAGAAATTTTGTCCATCGCCGTCAAAAAAAGCGCCAGCGACGTGCATCTCAAGGCTGGTCTTGTCCCTGTGATTCGTCGTCACGGAAAATTGCGGCCCTTACAACAAGGTCTCCCGCAACTTAGCAATGAGGATATTGAGCTGATGGCGCAGTCGATTATGGATGAACAACAACGCGCAGCTTTCGTCAAAAACAAAGACATGGATTTAGGTTACGGCGTCTCAGGCCTGGGACGTTTTCGCGTCAATATTTTTCGGCAACGCGGCTCAACCCGCATGGTCATTCGAAATATTCCGTTTAATATTCCCACGATCCAAGAATTGCACCTTCCAGAGGTGGTTGAGAAGATTGCCGATCAAGAACGCGGCCTGATTCTGGTCACGGGAGTGACCGGCTCCGGAAAATCATCGACCTTAGCCGCCATTATCGACCATATCAATGCCACCAAGAACAAGCATATTTTGACCATCGAAGATCCAATTGAATTTCTCATTCGCGACAGAAAAAGCATTATTTCTCAGAGAGAACTCGGCGTTGACACCAACAATTTTGGCAATGCCTTAAGAGCGGCGCTTCGCCAAGATCCCGACGTGATTCTCATTGGTGAGATGCGTGACCGCGAAACTATTGAAATCGCTCTCGTAGCGGCGGAAACGGGTCATTTGGTTCTTTCCACGCTCCACACTCTCGATGCTCAAGAATCAATCAACCGGATTTTGTCGGCGTTTGAACCTCATCAGCAAGGTCAAATCCGCATCCAGCTGGCCTCGGTTTTAAAAAGTATCGTGAGTCAGCGCCTAGCTCGCCGCAAAGATAAAACCGGTTTTGTGCCCGCCGTTGAGGTTCTCATTAACAATCAACGCGCCAGAGAAATGATTGAAGACCCGGCTAAAACCAAAGAATTGAAAATCGTCATCGAAGAGAGTAAAGATACCCTAGGTATGCAATCTTTTGAGCAAAGTCTGACTGATCTGCTAACCAACGACTTGATCGAATTTGAAGAAGCAATGCGCTTAACGAATAATCCCGAAGATTTTGCGCTGCGCTTTTCAGGTGTCGCGTCAGGCGATCAGCAGTGGCAGGGCGCTTCAGACAAAGCCAAAGAGAAGCAGAGCAAAGAATGGGGTGCGATCAGCGATGCGCTAGAAATTGATCGCCCCCGAAGTCACGGAAACGGCAAACTTGGAAACGACAATGACTGAAGAGATTAAAGACAGACAGATCACAAAAGAGTCCAGACTGCGAAAATCGGCCCGGGATAAAATCATGGACTATTTGGCGCGCCGAATACATTCGGAACTTGAGCTTCGGCAAAAACTAGCTGAGCACTATTCGCCCGCAGAAGTCGACGACGCTATTCAGTATGCCACTGACAACAATTGGCTGCTGCCTCCTGCGGAAATCAGTGAGCGCGTCAAAATTGAACTGGAACGCAAAAACAAGGGCGCAAACTTCATTAATCGTTATTTGCGTGAAAAAGGCCTGCCCCCTATTGCCCGCGAAACTGATGATGAAATTCAGCGCGCGCGAAAATTGGCCGCCTCGT
>JAYVXN010000280.1:0-16377 GCA_043785085.1 Bdellovibrionales bacterium
GCGCTTGGGAGTGCTGAGAAGAGCCTCTAAGCGTCCGTAAAACTCCAGCGCTGGAGGTAGGGGTGCAGCAAAAACGCAGTAGCACCATTAAGGCGCTCCCAAGCGCCTCGGGCCATCAACTACCACCTAATCTTCCGCTTCATCCTCACCTAAGTTTTTGACAAAAGCCGTTTTGATCCGTTTCATAAGACGTACTTCAATCTGCCTGACGGCTTCTCGTGTGACGCCGTAATGATCACCAATTTCTTGAAGTGTCATCGGTTCATCGGACAAAACCCGATTATCCAAAATGAACTTTTCTTTTTCCGTAAGATCATTTCGAACCGCGGCGATGCCCTGGCGTAGGACCGCGATTTCTTCGGCATGGCCCAATTGTTCATCCACACCCGGTTCACCTGAAGATTCGAAATCCATCAGACTTAAATTTGACTCAGGATCCAATGGCTGATTGAGACTGACATCGCGACCTGAAAGCCGCTTTTGCATGGTCACGACTTCTTCTTCACTCACACCGAGGCGGCTACTGAGAAGCTTAAGGTCTGGACCATGGCCCATTGAATCCAAGAGATCCTTTTCTTTTTGCAGACGATAAAAGAGTTTGCGTTGATTTTGCGTGGTGCCGATGCGCACGAGTGAGTACTGACGCATCAGATATTCCTGGATATAACCGCGAATCCACCAAACCGCATACGTGATCAAACGTACACCTTTGTACGGATTGAACTCTTTCACCGCGTGCATGAGGCCGACATTGCCTTCTTGAACAAGATCAATAAGTTTGGCACCGAACTTTGAATATTCGGCCGCGATCTTAACGACGAAGCGCAGATTTGACGTCACTAGCATTTCGGCGGCCTTCGGGTCTCCAGTTTCGCGGTAGCGCTTTGCCAGTTCTTGCTCTTGTTCTTTGGTGAGAAGTGGGTAGCGGCGAATATCCGCTAAATAGGTGACAATTGGATCAGCCGAGGTCAATGCTTTTGCATCGGGATCTTTCGGTGGCAAGCGCTTCACTAAATCCGGAAGTCCGGCATCGATCGCTTCTAGGTTTGGGTCACCTGAAGCTGTCAGCCCATCTTCTTCGCCGTCAATAACAGGAATAATCGGCGCATCGGTTTCATCGGACTCCCCAGCAAGTTCCGCCGTCACTTCTTTGCTGACAGGTTTCTTGGCCGGTGAGCGCCGACTTTTCGACGGCGTCGATTTTTTGGTTTTTTTACCCATGAATTAGCTAAGAATTATATCAAGCTTTTTTTGGAGAGTCGACTGCACAATACCTTTGACGGGCGTTAGTAGAAATGGCAATTCGACTTCGATTTGAACGTGCGCGCCATCACCGGCTGGGGCCACTTTCATATTGGCTTCGAATTTTCCACCCTTGGCGGTACCAGTCATTTGCGACTCATTGAACGTGCATTTGTAGCTGCTGTCCATTTTGCGCAGCTCTTTATCGGTCTCGAGCATCGACTTGATTTTCTCGAAGGTGTTTTGCGGGGAATGCTTTGATTGGGATTCAACTTTTACTTTTGGCATAGGCCCTGAGGGTAAATCCTTTCTCATCGACCTGTCTAGTCCTACTACAGAGCGGCTAGCTGGGAGGCTGTGTCAAGGGAGAGCAACGCTATTCCGCCTAGCCAACACCTAAGTATACTTCGTCATTGGCAAAAATGACCGACTCCCTTATCCTGTGCTTTTCAGTATCAAGAGGTGATTGTGATGAAATTTGTGCGAGATTTAAAAAGAACGAACTACTGTGGAAGCCTCCGCGCTGAGCATGCCGGTAAAGACGTCAATTTGATGGGCTGGGTCGATACCCGCCGAGACCATGGTGGCTTGATTTTTTTGGATCTGCGTGACCGTGAGGGCTTGGTCCAGGTCGTTCTTGATCCGAACCAAACGGGCATGGAAATGGCCAAAGAGATCCGTGGCGAATATGTCATCGGAATTCGCGGTTCTGTGCGCCTGCGTCCCAGTGGTATGGAAAATAAAAAACTCAACTCCGGCCAAGTCGAAGTTGTCGCTCAAGTGTGTGAGATTCTCGCTGAGGCGAAAACGCCGCCATTTCAAGTCAATGATGAAGCGGTCAGTGAAATTTTGCGCCTGAAATATCGCTATCTGGAATTTCGCTCGGAGCGCCTGCAAAAACATCTGCGCTTGCGCCATGAAATCACACGTTCTGTACGAAATTATCTCAGTGACGAGGGCTTTTTAGAAATTGAAACACCGATTCTTTATAAATCAACTCCTGAAGGAGCCCGTGATTATCTCGTCCCCTCGCGCGTGAATCAGGGCACGTTCTATGCTCTTCCGCAAAGTCCGCAAACTTTGAAGCAGCTTTTGATGATTGGTGGCATTGACCGCTATTTTCAAATTGCTCGCTGTTTTCGCGACGAGGATCTGCGGGCTGACCGTCAGCCTGAGTTTACGCAAATCGATATCGAAATGAGTTTTGTTGAGCAAGAAGATGTCATGAACGTGGTTGAACGCATGGCTCAGCTTTTGTGGAAGAAGTTTCGCGGCATCGACATCGGTCCGATTCCACGTATGTCGTTTTATGAAGCCATGAATCGTTTCGGAAATGATAAACCTGACACCCGCTTTGGTCTTGAACTTCAAGATCTCAAAGAACTCGCCAGCGGTAGCGGTTTTAAAGTATTCGATGATGTCTTGGGCCGCGGCGGTGTAATCAAAGGTATTGGCGTGGAAGGAGCTGAGTTTTCTCGCACCTTCATTGATAAACTGACAGATCTATCAAAAAAAGCCGGCGCTAAGGGTTTAGTTTGGATCAAAGCCGAAGCTGACGGCAAACTTGCCTCGCCCATGGCAAAATTTGTTTCCGAAGACAAACTAAAATCAATTTACAAGCGACTGGTGCCGTCCGGTAAAGGCGTGGCATTGATCGTTGCTGATTCTTTCGAGATCGCCTGCGCAGCCCTAGCGAATTTGCGTCTGTTTCTAGGCGAAGAACTGAAAATGATTGATCATAATCAGGATAAGTTTTTGTGGGTGGTTGATTTTCCGTTGTTTGAATTCGACCATGAGGGCAAGCGTTGGATGGCGCGGCACCATCCTTTTACTTCGCCACAAAATGAACATATGGAGGACCTCGCAAAAGGCAATGAAGCCAAGTTCGGACAAATTCTTGCTAAAGCTTATGACTTGGTTTGCAATGGTTCAGAAATTGGCGGCGGCAGCATTCGAATTCATCGCTCCGATGTGCAAGATGGAATGTTTCGCACTCTCGGACTTTCGCCAGAAGAAGCCAAAGACAAATTTGGTTTTTTCATCGAGGCTCTGCAATACGGCACGCCTCCACATGGCGGAATTGCTTGGGGCATGGATCGCCTCGTAATGATTCTCGCACGCACGGAAGCGATTCGCGATGTCATTGCATTTCCAAAGACCGCTAAAGCTACGTGCTTGATGTCTGAGGCGCCGAACACGGTGAGCCGCGAGCAGTTGATTGAACTCGGCATTCGTCTAGCGCCGACAGCCGAGAAGAATCAGTCTCAAAATTAGACAATTGTCTATTCAGCCCAACCTCCGATGACCCGAAGAGCTAATGAGAGCAGAAGGCTCTCATTTAGCAACTACAGGAGGTAGTTCATGGAGAAAATCAGTGGGATTATCAAGGGGTCATCCCGCGTCACCAATGTTGACGTAAAAGATTCAGCACCCGTGAGGCCAGGAATGCCGAGTTTCGGCAGGCCCGAAGGCACCTCAGCTCTACGCGAACGGCCAGTCATGGAAAGCTCAGTTCGGCGCGGCATGGAAGAACACAATAACATCGCGGAATGGCGAACTAAAGAAGATCATCGTGCCGAAATCGCGGCGTCGGTCAGCGATAAGTTTTTCGCAAAGCAAAGCGAGCCTCGCGGCAGTGAAACGCGCGGCGAGCAAATGATGCCAATGGCGGCTGAGTCGAATTTTGTTCCGAGCATTGCCGAAGCCCGCGTTTCAAAACCAGCTGGATTTAAAGAGTTGAGTTCGCGAGCGGCCCTTGAGGACCCAGGTGATGATTTTGAAAGTGAAATGCATTTATACCCGAAGGGTAGTTTCATTGATTACAATGCTTAGTCCCTGTCATTGATAGATTTAAGGGCTATGGAGTCGATTTCAATGCGAGATCGACTTAATATACCGGGTCAACAAATTTTTTCCAGCAAAAAGCCCATCTCCTCAAGAGAGGAAAGCCGGTAAATTCCCTCAAGCTTGCGCTCGCCTTGAGCATTTTTTTTCACCACAACAATCGAATCAAGACTCAACAAGATCAAAGTGCGAACCGCATGCAGGCTCCATTGCGAGGCCCCGAGCTGAATCAGCATTTCCAGCCGAATCAATGCCTGTCTTGCAGATTCGGCATGTAAGGTGCCCATGCAGCCAGAATGGCCCGTCGCAAAGGCCATGAGAAGGTCCTTGGCCTCGCTGCCGCGAATTTCTCCCATGATAATTCGATCCGGACGCATCCGCAGAGATTGCCGAACGAGCTCACTTTGGTCGATCTCGCGAAGCAGATGATTCAAGTCACGGCGGGTGATGAGTTTTGAGGAAATAGGATTGGCCAGAGCCAGCTCGCTGGTGTCTTCAATACTGACGACACGTTCATTGGCCGGGATTTTCTTCAGACACGCATTGAGCACCGAAGTTTTGCCAGATCCTGTCGGACCGATGATGAGGAAGTTCTTTTTTTGCTCAACCAGTGAATTTAAAACTTCATAGGCTTCCAGTGAAGCCCAATTTCGCTTCATCAGCTCTTCGAGTGTCCATGGGCATTCGGGGTGACGGCGCAAGGTCAGAACCGTGACTTGGCTCGCGGGCGGGGTGATCAGGTGCACGCGAAAATTTCGCCAACTCCCATCGGCAAATGGGCAATCGAGACTGACTTGAATGCCCGCTTCACGGCAGACGCGGCCGGTGAAGTTGCGAAAGGTCAACTCACTTAAGAAGCCGTCCGCATGACGAGAGAGGCGTCCGGATTTTTCCAGCCAAATCGATTGCGGCCCGTTGATGATGAGCTCAGTGATTTCTGGGTCATTCATGAGCGTTTCGAGGGGGCCGTAGCCAAAGTATTCCGACGTGATGCGCGTTTGCACCTCAGGCGTCTCGCTGGCTGTGATTGCCTGCAAAATGGCTTTCACTTGGTAGTCCTGCTCCGGCAAGCCACTGGTCAGGGTGGAGGGATCAACCATTGTGAGGTTTTGCAAGCTCTGGATTATTTTTTCATTTAAAACATCTAAGTTCGCAGTTGCTGTCATTGGGCCTCCTCATGAATCACTTCTGGCGTGACGAAAACGACGAGTTCAGTTTGGTGTTCGCGAAATTCATCGCTCGAAAACAAAGCCCCCAAGATCGGAATCTTCGCCAGTCCCGGAAGCCCCGACATGGCGTCGCTGGATTCTTTTTTCAAAAGGCCTGAGAGAATGATCGTGCGAGATTTTAAGAGATCAAAATAGCTCTCAATACGATTCGTGAGAAGGGCGGGGATGCCATCGACAGTTTGACTGGGATCGATGGTTGAAACTTCCGTTGAAATGCCGATACTCATCCGGCCAGAAAAATCAGCCTTCGGTTTGATATTCATCAGCACGCCATATTTTTTCCAGATCACGTCTTGAGTCTTGAAGTTCATCAGTTTAATCGGAAACTCACCACCGGCCAAAAAGCTCGCTTCATTGCCGGATCGACAGAGAATATTGGGTGAAGCGAGAATCCGAGCTTGACCCGTTTGTTCCAGAGCATTGAGCTGAAGAGTGAGGGGATTACCGGTTTGCCCAGGAAAGTTCGCCACTGGTAAAACTTGCGCCTGGTAGCTTTCGGGCCATTGCACGCCCAATACGGTTCGCGCGTTTTTTCTTAGCTCAGTAATTGAAATCTGCACGCGGACGATTGGGGCCATTTCAATCACGCTTGAGTTTTTTTCAATGGTGAATCCATAAGGCCCGAGAATTTTCTCAAACCGAGCATTGAGATCTTTTTGTTCCAGTGCCAAAGACACGAGGGCTGGCATGATTCGCAGTGCTGGGAGCGGTAAATTCGCTGACAGGATCATGTGATTGAAATAAGCTTGCGCCTCCTGCACGAGGCTTTCAGACATTTCAGCATTAAAGGTAAAGCTGGCATTGGCACTGGCTTCACGTGCGAGGGTCCGCCAATCACTGAATCGTAGGAGCCGACCTTTGATGCGAATGTCGTCACCTTGAACATCCAATTGCAAGCCGCGCATGTCTTTGATGCGAAGTTGCAGGGTTTTGTAGAGGACGTAGGCCGGAGCACTAAGAACTTGCACGGTTGATTCGTTATCACCGATTTTAACGGTGGTTTGACCTTTTTTTCGTCCGGTAAGACGAATGCTGTGACCGAGGTCCGCTGCTTTGAGCACTTGGCCGTTAGAGATAGTAACATGAGCTGAAACTGGGATTTTTAAATCGCGACTGCTTCCGACTCCCAAAATCAGGTTTTCAGCACCTAGGGTCCTTAATGCCGTGGCGGTGACCAGTAAGGCCAGAATGAATCTCATTGATATCTCCTTGTGAGTGATTCCAAGGAGAGCAATTCCGGTGCAGGCAGTAAAAGCAATTGACGCGAGGATCACGTCCGGAGGTCCGGATTCGTCCGGGCCTACTTTTGCTCAAGCAGAAACGAGACTTTGATCTGATTATCCCTGCAGGTGATATCCAAGGTCGATTTATGCAATTTAAGGAGGGCCTGGGCAATGGGCAGGCCGAGCCCTGTGCCAGTTGAGTGATTCATCGCATTTTCATTTAAAGTGAACGGCTTCAGGATTTGCCGGATGCGGGCTTCATCTAGGGGTTTTCCGATGTTCATGATGCTGACGTCATAATATTTGGCTTCACTGTGTCCGGTGATGACGACTTCGCTTCCGGCGTCGGCGAATTTTGCGGCATTGTGCAGGAGTCTGCGATAGACGTTGCGAATTATTTTTTCATCGGCCAATACCGTTTGATTGTCGATCTCGTAGAGCAGATTCACTTGGCGGTGAGCAAACGAGTTTTGTAACCACTCCGGAACCGGCACAAACAGGTCTTTAGCCTTCATGATCTTTTTATCGACGCGCATTTGCGCGGTTTCAGCTGTCACAAATTCCAAGACGTCGTTGATCATTTCTTGAAGTCGCTGGGCTGCCGAACGCACGCGAGAGAGATAGAGTTTTTGATCAGCATCCAAGCGCGTTTCAGCAAGCAGGTCCGCAAAGCTGAGCATCGAGGTGAGGGGTGTGCGCAGCTCATGGTTTACCAAGAGCATGAACTGGGTTTTGGCTTGATCAAGAGATTGCAATTCTTCCAGCGCCAAAGTCAGCGCTTGGTTTTTTTCAAATAGCTCCGCTCCTAGCTCAAAGCGCTCAACTGCCTTATCGACGGCATTGGCTAGATCCACCGGATCCCAGGGCTTCGTGACATAGCGATAAATATGCCCGGAATTAATAGCTTCGATCACGGAGCTGATATCTGTATATCCTGTCAATAGGATGCGAATCGCCGAAGGATGCGATTGAATGGAGGCGGCGAGAAGTTCGACACCTGTCATCTGCGGCATGCGCTGATCGCTGATGATCACCGTCATCGGCTTTTCAGCAAGGATTTTGAGCGCTTCAGCCCCCGAAGTGGCTTTAAACACTGTATATTTGCGTCTAAACAAGCGCTCGAGAGCTTCGACGTTATCGACTTCGTCATCAACACAGAGAATGGAATACTTCATATGAACTCTCAGTGTAAGGCTCGGCTCGAAGGCGCACAATTCCAGTTTTTCTGGGTCTGGTTTCAGGACTTAAGGCGGTATTTCCAGGATTTTCGTCCTGAATGCTCAGAAGTGAGTCAAGTATTTCGCCGGATCTGTCGAAAAAGCTAGTGGACAAGACCGCTACGTCTCGAGGAGCTGTTTATGAAATGGAAAGTACAACTTGTACTGCTCATCATCGCGAACATGATGTTCTCATCATTCACCCAAGCCCAGCAATGGGGCATTGGCGCCTACGGAGGCGCAGGTGCCTGCCCGTACGGAGTCGGTGCCGCCGGCGGAGCTTCGGATGACCAGGACGACATCACGGATATGCTCGATCGGCAACGCGAGGCCAAGCGTGAAAAACGCGAACTGGAACGCGATTTGAAAAAACTCGAGCGTGAGCGCGATGACGCCCGCACCGCGATCGAAGCCGGAATCAATGGCGATTGGTCAGACCGCATTCTCCAACACATGGAAAACGGCTGGAACTGCGCCAAGAATTGCCGTCGCACCGCAGGTGGTGGTGGCGGAGGTGGTTCGAGCCAAACCACAACTGGCTTAACCGAAACGCGGACGACTTCAACTACAGTCACTAATGAAGGTGGTGGTACCACAACGTCCGGCCCTGGCCCTGGCCCTGGCCCTGGCCCTGACCCTGGCCCTTACACCTGCATTCGGTATGCACCGGCTCCGTCGTCAGTGACGAATAACGAAACTCACGTTCAATATAAAATCTACGTCGACAACAGCAGTCACGTGATGATCTCAGGAACGATGGAGACCGTGAAAGTTGAAAACGGCAATCCGACCGTGACCGAATCTCGGGCCATGACACCTGCGGAGCTGCGATCTGAAAGAGATAAAATCAATAGTTTACCCGGCACTGTCATTGCGACCAACGTAACTAAGATTCAAATCAAACAAGAAAACCTTCCGCCGCCCGTGCCGAGTCCGCCGCCCGTGGTGAACAACACACAAAATAATCGTCCGCCAGCTCCTGCTCATGTAAGACCCAACGGCGGAAAAAAGAGTGATCTAGGTGGCCCAGCTGCGGTCGCTGCACGCAAGCGACGCGAAAGAACATTGAAGCACGCGGACGAGCAGACTCCTCCGGGAACAAATACACCATTACCAACACCTGCTGCCCCAGCCGCACCTCAACCTCCTCCTGACAATCCGGCATTGCCTGAAACAAGTTTAGAAAAAGCAAATGGCGGACGCGCTCCCGCCTCAGTTGATCTCGGTGTGGTGAAACATCGTAAGGCCAATCGCGAGCCTGCGGCCGATGTAGTTGCTGGCGGCGATATTTCAGTCTGTAATGGCCTCACCGATCCCGAGCAACAGAAGTATTGTAGCGAAGGCCATCAAAAAGACTTTCAAGTCAGCGGTGGCACGGGCGGAGGAGATTCAAATTCAGAAGTTCGCGGCAGCCTGTGCCCCTCAGATCCGGCATTTAACAACCCAGGCTTTAATCGCATTTGTAAAAACGGCGGCCAAGTTGACGCCCGAGTTTGTCGTGACCCGTATTATAATAATGGTCAAAGCAAATCTAAAGAAGTCAGCGATTGCGTGCGCGCCCTCGGACGTTACCGCAAGCTCGTTCAAGAGACAGATAAACTGTCGATCAAAATCGCTAAACTCGATGATGAACTTTCAACTCTCAAAGACGATATTCGCGAAGCACGCAATCAAAAACGCGAGCAAGAACGTGAAGACAAGCGTATGGAAGCTGAGTGTCCGGATTGCTATGCGAGTGAACATGGCGTGCGTGGCGGCGGACGCTACCGCGGCCCGGGTTTAACTCAGTCATTGATTGCCGGTGGTCTCGATGCGCTTGGTATTTACCTCGGCTACCGCGCCAATCAAGATGCTAATAAATGGAATGCAAAAACTGGTTATCCGGCACAGTCCTGGGTGAATTCAAGCTACGGATTTCCGTATCGGCTTGCCGGACTATACGGTGGTGTCGGTGGCGGTATTAACGGTGGCTTCGGTTGCGGAGCAACCATGGGCGGCGGCGGTTATCCGGGCGGCCCCTACGGAATGATGGGGCCTTCTGGCATGGGCGGCGGCCTCTACGGTCAAGTCGGCGGACCATTCGGTTATCCTCAAGCCTTCGGCGGACCCTTCGGGGCCGGTGGTGGCCTTGGCGGCGGTATGTATATGCCGGGCATGGGTCCTTGGGGTGTGGCTAGTCCATGGGGTAACGGCGGCATCGGTGGTGGAATCGGCATTGGCGGCGGACTCGGCGGCCCCTTCGGTCCCGGCGTTTATGGTGGTGCCGGCGGCGGACTTGGCGGCGGACTTGGTGGCGGACTCGGCGGCGGACTTGGTGGCGGACTTGGTGGCGGACTTGGTGTTTACGGCGGTCTCGGCGGCGGCGCAGGATTAAGTCCTTTTGGTGGACCCTTTGCAAATCCTCTTGGTGTTCCCGGAATGTATGGTGGCTATCCCTTCGGACTTGACGGCGGCATGGGCGGACCATTCGGTGGCATGGGCGGCGGCATGGCTGGTGGTTTAGGCGGCGCCTTAGGAATTGGTTACCAGCAACAAATGATGCAAATGCAATTGCAGCAAGCTCAAGTGGAAATGCAGGCGCAAGCGCGTGCAGCCCAAGCGGCAGCGGCGCAAGTTCGCCTCCGACAGGGTTTGTATGACCAGTATTATCAACTGATGGCGAAGTTTCAGCAGCTGCAATCTGGTTTCGGCTCGGGAATGCTCGGCGCTGATGTCAGTGGCTTGGGTGGATACTCTGGTGGCATCGGTGGCGGAATTGGCGGAGGCCTTGGTGGCTCAACGATTTCCCCGTTCGGTGGTAACCCTTTTCCTTCGGGTAACGGCGTCGGTGGCTCGCGCAGCCGCTAAAAATTAAATCAGAATTTGCATTGGTAAAGTCCTCTTGTTAACTCAAGAGGACTTTTTCTTTTTAAAAACCTTGGGTCACTGTCGGTGTTGCCGGTAGAGGATTGTCTGCAGGCGGCTGGCCGTGCGCTTGGTGAGCGTTTTTATAAATTAAATAGGCTGAGCCAAGCACCAATGCCGAAAGCCCCAACCATAAGAGTTTTCGTTTTGCCGGATGGGAGGGTGCTTCTGTCTGGGCCAGAAGTGAGCCGGGTACTTGCTGAGGTGTGAAGGCAGGACTGATCTGTTTGTTTGGCTTAACCCATCCGGTCCCGGTGTAGGTTCGTAAACAATCTGAGTCATACATAACCGAAACCTCTGAGAGATTCAAATCTTTGAACCCATTTAATCCTGGGGTATCACAGCTGCCATAAACGAGAGCGACCGTATCGACTTTCAAAAGTTCGAGCTGCGAGCTATTGAGGGTTTGCGAGAAATAAGGATGTGAATTCGAGAGCAGCGAAATGCGGTGGGAACCTGGAAACAGCAGCACACTTTTAATTGTTTTGATATCGACTGAATGCCCATTTATTTTCAAAATGTCATAACCAGGAAACTTTTCCTCTGTTGAAATCAGACTCGCGCGTTTTTCGAGCGTGAAATGGACCTGTTTCCAGGAGCTCATGAGAGGCGGCGGAAATAACGTATTGTCGGGGAGGAGATCAGGAGCAAAGGAGATTGCGGCTTCGAGCAGGTTCTGACGGTCTTGTGACTGGCTTGTCATTTGTGCGAGTCTGAGAAACGAATAAAAAATCACCTGACGGTGAACCTCTTGCCAATCGGCTGCGGGTGACATTTTCGTGACCTCAAGAAAGCTGGCGCGGGCAAGTTCATCATGGCCGGAAAAATAATGTCTTTGAGCACTCTCAAAAATTTTAAGGAGGTGCTCGACTTGTTCGGGAAGCGGCGAAAGGCTTTCGGCGTAGTCGCTCAGGCTTCGATACTCTTTTTGTTCGGAGAGAATCGCGGCAAAAGCGGCGCTGGTAACCCCAGGAGCTTGCACGAGAACCTGGGTTTGCGCATTGACGGTTTGGCCAAGGCAAACCACTACGATCAACGATGCAAAAACTTTATTCAACTTTTTCATTCATTTGCTCCACTGTTATGCGCGAAACCTTTGTCCGTCCGGCTTTGCTCTGGGCTACCCTTTCAAAGTCCGTACCGAGTTGTTTTGGGTTTTGTACAACCACTGAAAATGGGCCGTGATGTTTGACTAAGTTGGCGGACTCTTCTTCAGGAGCCAAAACTGCGAAATTGCTTGGATTTAAGGGGGCTCTCAGGATCTTGATATGTCTGGCCACTCGAACGGGTCGGCCGCCCTCGCTGGCGGGTGACGAATAGAGGTCGACCACACCCTGTTGTCCGAGAATCGAGTCAAGTGATTCAAAATTTGAGACGGATATCGGAACCAAGACAAATCCAGCCGGTATGAACGTATCCACAGCGGCCTCATTTTGCTGATCTTCGCCTTGAAGTCGATGAGTGGTAGGACTCTGATCCCAGATCACGGCGAAAACCCCCATCAGAGCGATCATTATAAACCCGATCAGTCGGGGTTTTTGATTGAATTGGTCGCGGAGTGAAGTGTGAATTTTATTGAAATAGGCTTTCATTATGGCATCTCCTGAAAACGATGTTTTCGATTGTCGGCTTCAATATTGCGGGCAACCCGAACCGAGAAAAATGAAAAGGCAAGGATCAATGATAAAACGATCACCAGTTCGAGAGCGGATTGACCTCGGCAAGACGTGCGGTCCATTCGGATCCTCCTTTCGTCAAGGTAGCGGCACATTGAGATTGAATCGTTAAGTTCGAATCGCCTTTCAAAAGCGGCAGCCATTCTGGCAAATGGGCCACTGGATGACTTTGCCAATTGAGCTGCAGGGTTTGTTTTAATTCAAAATATGGAACTGGCTCGTAGTCTGGTGAATCAGAGATTGGTGGCACCGCTTTGACATTTAATTTTACTTTTGGAATTTCTCCAAAACGCAAATCTCGGCCAAAATTTGCCCGTTCACGAAACAAAACCGCCGTTTTTTCGTGAAGCTGTTGAATCTGCCGATGCACTCCGTAAAGTTCGGTATCAGCAGACATTTCTGCCTCGCGAATCAAGGCGGTTTGCCGGAGATGAAAGGCCCGCTGTTTGGTAATGACGGCAACTAACTCGGCTTGCGCGGCGACGAGGCCAGGAGGATTTTCGAGATTTGCTTCGACCATTTTTTCCGCCTCAGCGCGCTCGAGACGCAACTCTGTGGCCTGAGGATTCATTTCCAGGAGGAAATTGAGTTTTTTGGCCAGTTCTAAATGGAGCTGTAATAAGGTGATCCGACATGAATGCAGATCTTGTGCTTGTTGGCGTAAACTCAAAAGTCCGGCGGTGCCTACTCCGGCTAGCACCAGAAACAATGGAATCAAAATCAGCGTCATGACAAGAATTGATCCTTGGTTATTGTAGAGCCTTTTCATTTAGAACCTCCCAACAAAGGCAAATGCAAACTTTGTCGCCCTCCCATTTTCAGTTTGTCGGCGACTTCAAAGCTGAGTTCTGAAGTGACGCCGTGAGAGCTTATTTGCAAATTAAAATGTTTCAGACTTCCGACCGGCAAGCCATTTTGAACCTGGTTTCGTAACCGCTGCTCACATTGGCTTTTCGCGGTTTTTGCCGCCACACAAATCATTGCTTCATACCCGGCATGGGAGAGCCAAATCTTGGCAAAGCACAAATAGGCGAGCGCCATCGTGGAACCCACGATCGGGAGCAAGAGACTCAGGCTAAAACAAAACTCGGTGACGGCGCTGCCACTCTGTTCTCCGAGGATCGGCGGGCGACGGCGTCTGATGAGACGAAAACGACGCTTATTCACTGGTATCTGGAAGATCTGCAGTAGACGCCGCTCCCGATCCTTTACCAGCTCCGTCAAAAAAATTTCCGAGATCTTTTTTCTTAAAGTAAGAGGCATTGACTTTGTCCATTTGCGCCGACTTTTTTTGACCTTGAAGTGCGTAGGTGATGCTGGCAAATCGCGATGAAACTGTTTGGCTCATCACCCGGACAATGCCGATCGTGGCGACGCCCATGATTGCGACAATTATTAAGTATTCGATCAGACCCTGACCGCGAGAATTTTTAAGCATCTTAAATTGAACATTGAATTGCATTGGACCCCCTTTTTTGTTTGACGAGGGGGTTTGCAATTTCAGATCAGAGCCTGCGAGGAAAATAGACGGAAAGCAAAAAAACGAGGGTCGGAACCCGGACGGGTTCCGGAGAGTTACTTCTTTCCCTTGCGAGCAGTTTTAGTCGCGTCTTCGCGTTCGTTTCTGCGGCGTTGCAAAATTAAATTAAGAATTTCAAAGCCTTCTGAGCGCAGATCGTTTTCGAAGATAAATCTGTAAAAGCCTTCAATTTCCGGGCTTTGTCGAAATTTTTTAGTGGACGTGGGCAGTGAATCCGAGGCGACGAAATCAATGGAGCTACCATCTTTTGAGAGTTTAACTTTATCGGGTTTTTTCACGAGCCACACCTCTTCTTAAGTTCGTTGAACTATAAGGAAATTTGAACCCCGGGTCAAGATGGGGTTTTGCTTGGTTTGGTCCTTCAGTGCGATTATAAGTGCAAATGGCTGCTCCAGCTCGATTCTCTTGCTCAAGTGGTCGCGTCCAAACCGCCAGATGAGGTGCACAATGCTGCGATTAAGTGGAACTGACGTCGCCCGATTTCGCCAAGAACAGCTTCGGCAAAATATTGTGGCCTTTAAAAGTAAATTTGGCTTTGTTCCAGGGCTTGCTGTCGTCTTAGTTGGTGCCAATCCGGCGAGCCAAATTTATGTGCGAAACAAAGTTAAGACTTGTGAATCACTCGGCATGCGCAGCTTTCGCTTTGATCTCCCAGAAGCAACTCCGCAGGCGCAGTTGCTTGAAACTATTCAGAAATTAAATGCGGATGAAGCCGTACACGGAATTCTCGTGCAACTGCCGCTGCCGCCGCAAATCGATGAGGACGCGGTCCTTGAGGCGCTGGATCCAAAAAAAGATCCCGATGGCCTCACCTTTGAAAATCTTGGTTTGATGTGGGCAGGTCGAACCCGTGTGGCACCGTGCACTCCCTGGGGGGTGATGGCGATCTTGGAGCACTATCAGATTCCGGTTCAAGGAAAATCTGCGGTTGTCGTTGGACGCAGTAATATCGTCGGCAAACCGATGGCGCAGTTGTTACTAGCGGCCAATGCAACTGTGACGATTTGTCATTCTCGTACTCATGATCTGCTCAGCTTCACGCGCGCCGCGGATATCGTCGTCGTTGCTGCTGGCAAAGAGCGCTTTCTTGGGCGGGAAGCGTTTAAACCCGGTGCAGTTGTAATTGACGTGGGGATGCATCGGCCAAAGGAAGGGCCATTGGTCGGTAAGATTTGCGGTGATGTGCGCTTTGAGGAACTGGAAGGTCACGTGAGCGCCGCGACTCCTGTTCCAGGAGGCGTTGGCCCGATGACGATTCAGATGCTCATGGAAAACACGCTGCATTTAGCGCAATTGCGAAATTAGTCCTTTGCTGGACTAATTTCGATTGCAGGCCGGTGGTGGCGAATAGGGAGCCACTTGATTTGCTGACGGAACCGGCATTCCGTAGCGATTGGGCTCGCGGCCGACAAACTGGGCAGCAACAAAGCGAATCACGTAATCGGTCGTGTCGGCCGGTGCCATGTGCAGCAAATGTACGGACCAGAAATCCAAATCGACATCGCGAATGTCTTTCCAGCGTTGGGCCATCGGTGAATTGGCGATCGTTTTACCCAGGCAGTTTTCGCTTTTCAAGCAACTGATCTCTTGTCCGACATGGCCTTCGCCCCATCGGTAACTTAAAACTGCAAGCAGGGGATCATTTGGAAACAGGCCAAAAAGATAATGAAAGTATTTACCCGCCGCCGTTGTTGATTGACTCAACAAAGCACGCTCGTCACATTGGATTGCCACATATCGTCCGCGCGAGTCTTTCTCCGGAACAAAGGCGCGCAATCCGAAATTTGTGGCCGTTGAGCGCACAAACTGCCAAGGGCCAGTAGCAAAAGAGCGCGAGTCTTGCACGACCTGAATGGGGTAGTTATCAGTGATAAAAAAGTTCGATTCCAGCAGCGTAATAAAAAGCATTTCAACAGGAGCGCCTGCTGCCCGCAAATGACTGTTCATCAGCGGGATATTGGGCTGAAGGTGGCGTAGAAATTCGCGCAAATTGCTGCTGTTTTTCCAGGTCTGAATGGCCGCTTGAATCTCGGCATTGTCGCGGTTGCGCTCCCAGGCTTGCGTGATGGGATTGGAGCGGTCAATCGGGATAAAAAATTCGGATGCTCGGAGGGGTCGGTCTGGTGCTGGTGCCGGCCCATTCTTTGCCGTTACTTGTTTGGCCAGTGGAGCTTGAACGGGAGCCGGTGGTGGAACGGGAGCCGGTGGCGGAACCGGCGCCGGCGTACTTTGCCTTGAAATTTGCGGATATGGCTCAGCTGGCGTTATGACGACCGGTGGTGGTGGCTGCGATTCACTGTTTATCTTGCCATCTTGTGACGGCTGAATGCCACGGTTTTTTTTGACCGGTACCTCATTCGTTGTGGCGCTAAGACCCTCAGTTGAAGGCTGAATTCCTCCTCCTAAAGTGTCTGCGTCGGAGGTTTGGTCGTGGTTTTCACCAGAGGCTGCAGGTGGTGGTTCAGCCGGCTGAATGCCACCTCCTGAATGACTTGGCTCCTC
>JAYVXN010000281.1:0-1555 GCA_043785085.1 Bdellovibrionales bacterium
ATTCTTGGCTTTGAGTGCGATAACCTTCAGATACGGCTTCCACATGTCGCTACCCACGAACTTGAGCTTTAGGCTCCGCTCGTCACCGAACCAGTCAAAAAATGCTCTGATCGTTTTTTCCTTTCGCTCTTCGCCGCGCCAAAGAAGGCGTTTGCAATGATTGTCGATTTGATAAATCAATGTCATGAATCCGAGCTTCTTTGACCAATGAATTTCGTCAACCCCGATAGCTGAAATATTCGACAAGTCCATTCGTTCGCGGCCCCAGCTCACGGCCATCGCTACTGCGCAAAAAACATAATGGTTTGCGACCGAAATCCAAGTCGGTCGTTGATCGCGCAAAGTGAGTGAAGGCGACCACCTTCTTTTAGGGGTAGATCTGCAAAACAGGAGAGCGTAAACTTTTGTTGCATCTTCAGCCTCCGTGCCGATTGGTGGATGTTGTTGCAAACAAAGTCTATTGCACGTGGGGCTGTTTTTTCATTTTTTCAAAAATCGACTAAATTCGTCACGGCCTGACAGTCGGAAACGACCATTAGGGACACCGCAAAAGTATCATCTCAATTTTAACTGGGGTAGGAGGCTGAAAAGCGGTGGTACCAGGCTTGCATTTTAACCCCTCGAATCAATCTGTTTTGTCGATTTAGGGGCATGGTGCTCCCAAGGTAATGGAACGGTACTAACTAAAGTCGGAGTAGGAACGCCTCTTACGAGGCGCCCGGCGCAAGGAGATTTTATGAAATCAATTTTAATAAGTGGATTTTTAGCCCTAACCATTCTCGGTCCAGCGGCATGGGCGGGCCAGGCAGGCGGTGGCGGCGGACTGGTTGGACCTTTAGGTCCGCGCGAAATAGACGGTATGTTGGAAGCCCAGGCAAACCAAAGTACGGAAGATAAGAGAAACAATGATTTTGTTAGATTGCTTAAGGGTGAATATCCCAATAGTTATCAAAATTTCAGCCGCTTCACCTATGATCAAACGTCAACTTCGTGGGACACCGCAGAAAGCGATATTTTTTCGCCGAGATGTACCCATTATCATTACTATGCGACCAATCAACTGGACAAATTGGTATGTAGGATTACGCAGAACAACTGTTCGACCTATCGCACGGCCAGTGGTAATTATCTAATGCCCGAAGCAACTGATTATACTTTGGACTGCGCACGCAAGAAAATATAATGACATAAATTCGTGAGGTGGATCAGTCTGTTTTGTGTCATGCGAGTCGTTGGGTGAACTTTCTCGAGGACGGCCTCCGAAGGAGGCTGTCCCTCTTCAAATTACAATTTTCGCAATACGCTCGGGGAATTGAGGACTTAACAGCGATCAATTTTGATACGATTTCTGTGACGGATGCGACCGTTGGTGGCATACTTTTAGGTCGCCGAGCACTGATCTCAAATGGGACCAAGGCGTTGAAACACGCGCTCGCTTCATCTTGATGACGCACAATCGGCAAAAACAAAAAAAATAGGCCAAAGTAAACCGCAATACGTTGAGCCTTGAGTACTTCAGCACGACTTTTTGCCTTTAAAGGCTGCGCGACTTATC
>JAYVXN010000282.1:0-5323 GCA_043785085.1 Bdellovibrionales bacterium
CTGAGCAAGTCGTCAGATTCGGGCTTCTGGAGCAAGCGTCAGCGGTTCCGACCGAAAGTTTATGCAACATTGGGGTAGACTAATGACAAGGAAACTCGCCTAAAAAATCAACCCTTGCCGGTACCTGCTCACCTGTACTCGGTAGGTACGTATATTGTAACTTCACCGAGGCGACTTGCGCTGATTGGGTACGACAATAGTAATTGGCAAGACCTGGGCGAAAATTTCGAAAACCGGCATCCGGGAGATTGTAAAAATATTTATACCAACGAAGATTGCCGCCAAGACCTTGACCTTCGCGCTGTTCAGTTGCGGTATCACGCAAGATCACTTGCTGGCCAGTGACGAGCGTCGCGCTCACTTGATAAGCACCGAAAAACCTTGGTGGCGGCGCAAACATCCGCCATTGCTGCCAGACTCCAGGTACAGGTCGCCAGCGAGTCCAGGAACTGGCCTGCTTTTCTTGCCATTGATAAAATGGCGAAAATGAAAATAGCGCCTGGAGCGAAAAGAAAATCATCAGTAGCAAAACTGCGGCCCAAAGAAGTGTGGCCGATGGTTCTGATGGTTCTTTCTGAGCGCTCATCTTCGGCAAGCGCTCCCAAAAGCTTGCCGGCAATAACGGCAGTAACATCGCTGAGGCGATAATACCGATAAAATCCAAATGCAAAACCAGACCTGTTAGAAGGTGAAAAACGATCATCAGGCCGACTAGCAAACTGCGATGACGAGTCATGCGCGGCATTAAAATTAAAACTGCAAAGCCCAGTTGCCAAGCCACCGTCGTGAACGTCGCGATTTGCAAAAGCTCCGGGTGTCGGATGAGTTTCATGGCAAATGGCGTCTGCAGTTGCGTGTGGCGAAGGCTCCGCAAAACCATGTTTTCACTTAACCAACCAGTTTCGATTTTATGCAAAGCCGAGACCAAGTAAATTAAAGATATTTGATAGACATAAGCGACCGTACCAGGAGCATAGCGACGATCTTTCGGCAAAAACACGAACCAAAACAACGTCACGGCGAGAAGTTCATCGCCCAGATGCAAAAGAATTGGAGCGCGCCAATTAAAACTGGCGTTGAGAACAAAACACAGCACGGCCATCGTTCGAGCATAAAATCCGAAAGCGAGCCCAAGACCTAGGGCGGCTAGCAGCAGCAAAAGTCCTTGCTGGAAAAAATCAGCGTCACTCAAAAATGCTAAGCGAAATAGAAAAGGCGTCTGCCTCTGCGCCTCTGTGAAAAGACTCAGTGGCAATAAACCTGTCGAAGAATAATGCGCTTGAAAATCGAAAAGCCTCTGCACGGCCACGTAGACCACGGTGAGACCGAGAGCAACCCGCAAGAAGCCAAAGGCCCGCTGATCGAGACTAAAAATCCGCTGACCATATTCGCGCAACATATCCTAGCCTAGCACCCGCAGCCGTGAAGACCAATCACCCTTTCGCAAAAAATATTGAGGAAGTCGCGAGAAAGACTTATCCTTTAAAAGGTGGGCATCCGAAGTTTTTTTCAAAAACAAATCAGCGAGATCGCTGCGAGCCGAACTCTCACGCTCTTTGGAATTTTTCTGGCTCTCACCCACGTGGTGACGACGGTCTACTGGTTCAACCGCGTCCCAGAAATTTTGGCCGATGCCCAGCCGATTTGCTGGCCGTTTTGGCACAGTTGTTATGTCACACACTTTATTTCCGGGACCTTCGTCAGATTGATTTTACTCTGTTACGGAACGATTGGTGGTGGTGCTGCCTATTTATTTTTGAAACGAGCTATCCCGCCTGCTTACTGGCTTCTGATTGGTCTCACCATTTTAAAGTTTGCCATAATGCTTCAGGACTACCGACTCATGGGCAATTTTCATTACATGCCGTTTCTCGCCAGCCTGGTGTTTTTCGTCGTTTCAGATAAAACCTGGAGCCTGAAACTGTTGATCGCGATCTTTTATTTCACCGCTGGCACCCTTAAACTGAATCTCGAATGGCTTTCAGGGGCAGCCGTTGGCCTGCCTCCGTCTTTTGTGCCACTTCTCTGGCACGAAATCGCCTGCGCTTGGGTGGTATTTTTAGAACTGCTGGTGGTGTGGGGACTCTGGAATCAGTCCCATAAGGTTCGCTGGCTGGTGCTCTCGCAGCTCGTTTTGTTTCATCTGGTATCGTGGTATTGGGTGGGATACTTTTATCCCAGCATTATGTTTTGTCTACTCAGCATTTTTGTTCTGGATTGGCAAAGCGCTGCTCCACGGCCCTTTCTTTCAAAGCGATGGCCCAGATCGTGTGTGCTATTTTTTGGGCTCTATCTCATCATGCAATTGATACCGAGATTTGCCATGACTGATTCAGCGCTCGATGGGCATTGGCGTCTGACGAGTCTGAATATGTTCGATGCTCGTAGTACGTGCCTACCAAGTGTGATGCTGAAATTTCGCGATCACTTTGTTGATTTTGTGCCGAAATTAAATTTAGGAATTCGCATTCAGTGCGACCCGATCGTTTACGACTCCGTTGCCCGCAATCTTTGCCGGGAAAATTTAGACAATCGAGAGTTTCAAGATCTTGATTTGCATTTAGTGGCGAAGCGAACCACTGATCAAGTCTTTCAAGACATTCGGTCGATTTCGGATTTTTGTGCGCACGAAGGATTTAAATTGCTCGGTCGAGGCAAGCCATGAAACTGGCTTGGCAAATCCGCGCTCTGTTTGCTTTGGCCACACTGAATCTACTTTATTGGATCTTACGTCTCAATCCCCATCTCGGCAGTTACGTACCACTATCAATTTTTACAACTGAACAGACAACACGGAGCTATCAAGCCGCCGTTATTCAGGGCGCTGCAAGAGGAAATGAGCCGAACTCTCTACCGAACTCTCTACCGACCTTTCAATATCGAGAATCAACCAGTCGAAGTGGAGTTCACACGCAGAGTTATGTACCACTCAATTTGCGCGAAGCCTGGCACAGTCAGAAAATCAATATCGGCATCCACACCGCCAGCAAAGCTTCCCCAGCGGTTGACGCCAGTGGCGTCTATGTCGGCTCGGATAATTCGTGGTTTTATAAGTTTTCACTTGATGGACAGCTAATTTGGAGTTTTCAACTCACAAATGCGGCACGCGGCATTCATGGCACGGCTCTTCTTGATGAAGATTTTGTTTATTTTGGTGGCTATAATGGGCGGCTTTACTGCTTGCGAAAAAGCGATGGACAGTTGCGTTGGGTTGTCAAACTGGTGGATGCCGTTGGATCCTCCGCCGTGTTGAGTGAAAATGCTCTTTATGTCTCGTCGGAGTCTGGCTTTCGGCCCGAGGGCTATCTTTTCAAACTCGATAGGACCACCGCCAAAACTCTTTGGTATTCGCAAGGCCTTGGAGAACAGGTGCACTCGTCGCCAACTCTGGATGAAAATGCGCAAACGGTTTTTGTCGGAGCCAACAACGGCAATATTTACGCCTTTAACTCCGCCGATGGTCAGCGGCGCTGGCAGGGCAATCTCGAAGGCGCTATTAAAAGTACGATTGTTTATCGAAATGGCAAACTCTACGCCAGCAGCTGGGGCAAAAAACTATTTGCCCTCGATTCAGAGAGCGGAAAAATACTCTGGAATGTGGACTTACAGGCGACCTCGCAAAGTAGTCCAACCTATGTCCCAGACTCTGAGATCTTGGTGGTCGGAACAAAAAATCCTGCCAGCCTCCAAGGGATTTCAATAAAAGAGCAAAGCATTCGATGGAAAATTGCAATTGGCGGGGATGATCCCACGCAAGTTCTCGGCAGCGGTGTTGCTGTTCGCCCTGCCGCTGGCCGTGACTATTACGTTTGGATTTCCTGCGGAACGAACCGCCTGTGTGCCGTTGAACCAAAGGCGGGCAAAATTCTTCGGCAAATAGAACTTCCCGGAAGCCTCAGCGGCGTACCGACAGTCTACGGCGATTCACTTTTTGTTGCACTCAACCGAGGTCCAGTTTTGCGTTTGTCTCCCTCATTAGATCCAGCCATCATGTCGATACAAAAGAAGTGAAGCGCGGTATTTTTCTACTTCTCATATTAAGCCTGAACTCTCATGCGGCAGGGCCAGCCCTCCCGAATATTTGGCCGTTGTTGAAAAAATCTCAACTCGTGAGCCTCGACGCCCAAAAAAGGGCGTTCGATATAGAAGCGGTGGGATCCCGTGTGACTGTCGTTGTGCTTTGGGCGAGCTGGTGTGAGTTTTGCAAAGCAGAAATGCAGCAACTGGTGAAGTTTCAGAGCCGCTTCACTGACAGTTCCTATAAGATCATCGCCATTAGCGAAGATGAAAAAATTGAAAACGCCATCAACAGTGCAAAGGCCCACCACTTCCCATTTCTTCTCGCCTATGACCAAAGATCAACTCTACAGAAAACTCTGCCGAAGCATGTGATTCCGGTCACGCTTATTTTTGATCCAACTCGCCGTCTTGTTGGTTGGTTTAAAGGGTACAATCCTGTGAGACAA
Source organism: Bdellovibrionales bacterium (assembly GCA_043785085.1). Taxonomy (GTDB): domain Bacteria; phylum Bdellovibrionota; class Bdellovibrionia; order Bdellovibrionales; family JAMPXM01; genus JAYVXN01. Next base: position 4,467 of record JAYVXN010000282.1, read on the forward strand.
AAGCGCATTGAAGCGGCGATCGAGAATTCTGTACGGATTTTTGCTCAGCCGCAAGCTAAGCCGACACCCACTTCGGATTAAACAAAAACAAATGCGCGAGCAGCAAAGCCCATGCCACCTGATTTAAATCAAGAGTCAGCAAAATCCCTAATATCATCAAAAGCGCCAGTATCCACCATAGTTGGCGCAGCCGCTCAGTCAGGAGCATAAATATTCCACCCACTTCAATAAAGAGTCCGCCCCAGGTGAGCGGCCAAAAGACCTTAACCGGAATCGCACACAGCATTTCTTGATTCATGGGTCGACTGAGAAAGTTCTCACACAAAATATGATAGAGACCCGTGCCATCCAGCCAAGCAGTATCGCCCCCATTTAATTTCGCAAGTCCTGAGAAAAAATAAGTCAGCACGCAAACCACCCAAGCACCGATTAGCGCAAACCGCGGAAGCTTCCAACCCGGCAACTTGCGCCCAAATGAAAGCGGTTCACCGTTTGGAATCACGGTGAGCAGTAATAAAAACCAATTCAGCAGTCCTTGCTCTGGCGAAAATATCATGGGATTTAAATTCATAAAAAGAACCTGTGTACAAAAGAGAATGAAACACACTTGCCTGCGAAAAATCCCGAAACAGAGCAAGGCACTTAAAAAAATCGTAACCAGCCCGAAAAACTGCAAAAGCTGGACTTCTGAAATTGAATTGAGGCCCCCAGAGAGAAAATGAACTGGAGCTAGACCTCCCGAACCAGACGCGTACAATTCGTCAAGATACGGGAATAGGGCAAGCGCATAATACAGAAAATAGGCACCGAGGCAAATCCGCCAAAGTGAAAAGTGCGCATATTTGCAGCGCTGCAGG
>JAYVXN010000283.1:0-1540 GCA_043785085.1 Bdellovibrionales bacterium
TGGACTGCGGGCGCAAAGCTGGAGTCGATTGCCCTGAAGAAGATACAATAGCCGGCTGACCCAATATGCTCTATAAAGGAGCAATTTAAGGGGTCAGTAATGGGAAAGCAGAAGAAGACATACAGCGAAGAGGTGAAGCGAAGTGCTGTTGAAGATTTCGTTTCAGGTCGTAAATCGGCGGCACAGATTGCAGCCGAAAACGGAGTGTCACCATCACACGTTTACAAGTGGAAAACTCAATCTGAAGAAAAAGCAAAGGGCCTGCAGATTGAAGAGCTCGAGTCGCAAGGTCGGAGCCGTGCGGATGCGCTTTTGATTTTACAACTTCAAGCTGAGCGAGACGCGTACCAGAAGATGGCTGGCGAGCAAGCGGTCATCGTGGATCTTTTAAAAAAACGCCTTCGCTCGACGAGCTCTCAACAATGGAACGAATTGACTGGGTTGATCGAAACTTTAGAAAAATCGGCTCAAAAACAAAAGCGAGAAAAGCGATGAGTCTCGCCTCAAGCACTTACTACCGAGATCCGAAGATTTCACTCAAAGAGCGAGACGAGCGAGAAGCCGATATACGAGGGAAGATCGAGCAGATTAGGGTTGAGTTCCCGAGGACCGGCTACCGCATGCTGTTGGCCCATTTAAAGCGCGCAGGCGTGAAGATTGGTGAGCGGAAGCTGCGGACGATTCTCTCAAAATTTAATTTGCAGTTTCGTCACAAGAAAAAATTTGTTGTAACGACAAATTCAAATCACCCGCACGAGGTGCATCCGAATCTCATAGAGGAACTTACGATCAACGATATTAATCAGGTTTGGACAGTTGACATCACCTATATTCGAATCAATACGGGGTTTGTTTACCTGGCGATCGTGCTTGATTTGTACTCGAGAAAAGCAATTGGCTGGTCGATTTCAAAAAGAATTGACGGCAAGCTTGCACTATCGGCGCTAAATATGGCGATTGAAAGAAGAAATCCTCCGCGAGGTGTGATTCACCACTCTGACCGCGGCGCTCAATATCTCTGCGATGCGTACGTCAAAGTTTTAGACGAAAAAGGTTTTCACAAATCTTGTTCTCGCAAGGGAAATCCCTATGACAATGCGTGGACCGAATCATTTATGAAAACGTTAAAGTACGACGAAATTCATATGCGCGAGTACGAAACATTCTTAGATGTCATTGAGAACTTACCAAATTTTATCGAGGAGGTTTATAACAAAAAACGTTTGCATTCGTCCATTGGGTACTTGCCACCAGAGGAATTTGAAAATAAGATAAAAACAGAAACAAACGTCAGCCGACCTGAGTTTCAACTATAGGATCTTCGACTCCCACTAAACGCCCGCAGTCCAATAGACATCTTAGTCGGCGCCCAAATTTACGGCCTAAACCAAGTCAATAAACGGTCTGACTTTCTAATAGTTTCACATGATTATTTCGAATCCATTTTCGAATCTCAAGAATGCTGGTCGGTACCATTGTGAGGACAAGCATAGTGAGACATTCTATCCAATTGAGCCCATGAACCTTAAAGATACGTTGA
>JAYVXN010000284.1:0-5304 GCA_043785085.1 Bdellovibrionales bacterium
TTGGCGCAAAAAGACCCGCGCCCGTTTTATGCACAATATTTGAAAGAATCAAAAGATCTCGAGAAAACCACGGCAATTGCGGCGCAATTAGTTCGTGAGAGTCACGAACCCATCAAAGAACTTGAAAAGCAGAAGCTAGTCTTAGGAAAAAATAGAGAACTCTTGGGACAGCTTTACTTGGAAATATATTTAAAGACGCAAAATCCATTGGTCTTAAAATTGGCGCTCTCGCAGCCGATGCTCGCGACGACGGCGGCCGGCAAAGTTTTAAGTCGAATTGTGTTTTTGGAAGAGTTTGCTAAGTTAAGAGCGAAAATCACCGCACATCAGCTCGATGCCAGTACCCAAAAGAAGATGGCCACGACTCTCAAAGCGCGCGCGGCTTTGCTTGAGCAATTAGAGAAATTCACGCAAAAAGGCGTTGATTCAGGCGATTGGACCGCTCAGCTGGTGAGTCTGGATTTACTCGCCAAGCAGTCGGAGCGATTTTATTCAGAAATTTTGTCCCTTCCGGTACCGACCGGACTGAGTGCTGAAGATGAGCAGCAGTATCTGACCCTGTTGTCGCAACAAGCATCGCCGTATCAGCTCAAAGCCAAAGACATCACAGCGAAAGTCGGAGAATTTTGGAAGGATGACAAAGCGATCGACATTCTTCAGGCCACCCTGAAAACCCAAACGGGTGAAATGCGCCGCCTTGTTCTTCAAGAAGTGGAAATCTTAAGCGAAGTCGCGCCTGTTGAGAAGAAAGCGCAACTGACGGAGATCGCCAAGATTCCCGAGCCAGGTAAAGAAGTGCCAGCTTTAACGACTTTAGAGTCAGCTCTGCAGGCCGTTCGTGAGAACCCTTTGAACCGTGAGAGCCTCTCAGGCCTTTTAGATATTGAAAAGAAAATGGGACGTTCCGCAATGGTTTCTTACCTTGAGTCGCGAATTGAAACTTTAGGTCAAGAAGCGATTCAACCAGGAGTGCGCAAATGATGAAACTCATTTTGATTTTAGGTGCGCTGGCCCTAGCGCAATTGGCGTTTGCGGGAGTCGCGACACCTGACGAAAAAAAGCCTGAGGCAGCTAAAGATGTCGTCAAAAAGAAGTCGACCGAAGTCAGCTTTGACGACTTGTTAGTTCAAGGCAAATATCATTTTTCTGACGAGTCGGTGACCACGGTCGAACAAGATAAAGTGTTGGACGCGCTCTTGGGAGTGCGCACTGAATTCAAAGACCGAATTAAGAAATCAGCAACCCGATTTTAATTGAATCTGTTAATTGGACCTGGGAGCACGCGATGGCCAAATATCTGGTTTTAGAAAATAGCGACGGTAAAGTTCTGCGCACCTTTCATTGGGCTACCGAAGACGGTGTCGTGGTCCAGAGGCAGGAGACGCGGCGCCTTGAAGTTCACAGCACGACCGCGCATTTGGATGCGGAAAAACAAAAGTATGAAACTCTGGGTACGATTAAGCGTTCGGAACTGGCGAAATCTCCGTTCGTCATCAACGGCTTGGGCCGCCTTAATTTAGTGGAAGAAGTTTATGAGACCACTGTCAATGAACCGGTCCGGTCTGAGGATTCGAAACTCTGGTATGCAACTCTCTTTATTTTAGTTTTGTTGAACTCAGGCTTTTTAAGTTACCTGCTCACGCATATGACCGTTTCAGCGGCCATGACCGAAGAATTGAAGCAACAAGTTGTGCAAATCGTGAAGCGCATTCCGCCGAGACAAAAACAGACCAATCAACAAGTCACGCAAAAGACTGAAACTGAAGTGGAACAGAAAAAAATTCCGCAAAAAGTCGACGCCATTAAACGAAAAGGTGCGTTGAGTGTACTGGGCAGTCTAGCCAAGAGCAATCAGCGCGGTGGCCTCAACCTCGGAGCCGTGAATACCACCGCGGGCCCTGGTCTTGGTGGGACAGCTGGCAGCGGTGGCGCGCAGACTTCACTGTACGGAAAAGGCTTAGTCGCAGCACCACTCGGTGCTGGTGCGAATATGCGGGGCGGCGGCGGCTACGGCACCAAAGGAAAAGGTGGCGGGCAAGCGGGCTATGGTAAATTGAGTTTAGTCGGTTCAGCCGGTACGAATGCGATTCCGCTGGGAGCGGAGGCGATCATCCAAGGTGGCTTGGATAAAGATTTGATCGGTGATGTGATTCGTCGCAATGCCGGACAAATTCGCTTTTGCTATGAGCAAGGTTTGCAAGGCGATCCTGCTCTCAATGGCCGCATCGCTGTCGACTTCACCATTGGCGGCAATGGTCAGGTGAAAATCGCCGGAATTGAAAATACGACTTTGAATTCGAAGCTGGTTGAAGAATGCATCTTGCTGCGTTTACGCAGTTGGAAGTTTCCGCTCCCAGCAGGCGGAACGGACGTCAAAGTTTCATATCCATTTGTTCTGCGTCGAACCGGAAATGGCTAAGGGGGGCCTCTTATGAAGCGAATGAATTTATCTTTACTATTCAGCATTTTCCTTCTTGCAGGCATTCTTGGTGGGGCACTCGGATGCACGCAAGATCCTTATGCAAAACAGCCAGATTATGTGCGCTTCGGCACAAAGCCAAACCAGGTAACACCAACTCCCGCGCAAAAAGTGGTTCCTGAAGACGCGCTTCGCATTGATGCCCAAGATTTTTATACGTTTGTTGAAGAGACAGCCGGCGAGGCAATCGTCTCTGGTCGGGTGCTATTGGCAGGTGTTTCGTACGCGGTGTCGATCGAGAATATGGCGGACTTTCCGGGAGCGACTTATGATGTGGCGACAGGCAAGTTTTCTTGGACGCCGCCTCGAATGTTTGTCACCGGAGTCAACCATATGCAGAATATGCATTTGGATGTGTCTTTAACCACGAGCGGAGACACAGTCTTAAAGCACACTCGGCAAATTCCAGTCTACGTGCAGCGCTCTGATGGCGCACCTCAAGTACTCAATATCGACGATTTATTAACGGTGCCGACCCGCGAAGGCACGACCCGAAAATTTACCGTGACCGTACGCGATCCAGATTCTCTGAATACCGCCGACGGTAAACCGCGCCTGATGATTGTCAGCGCGGGCGGCAGCAATAGCCTCGCCTCATCTGTCAGCGTTTATCAGGCGGGTTGGGGTAATAACCCGGTTCAAGATACTGTTGATCCGACAAAGTGGGTTTTCACTTTGATTTTGAACTTAAATAAAGCGGATTTAACCACAGGGATTGATCGTTTTAGTTTCTCCGTGGTGGTGGCGTCACGATTCGGTGTAAATTCAGCGCCGGTGACCGCGTCTGCTGCGGTGATCACAGAGATCCGCGATCCCCAGATTACCTGGACCAGCCCAATGGATGTTTTTGCCGGGCAAGAAAACAACATCACTTTTACGGCGTTTGATCCGAAGCGGGTTGGTAAGGTCAGTCTGAACTGGACCTCACGCTGTGACCAGCTTCCTGGTTCTGCAGCCTGTGTCTGTAAACAAGATTACAATAGCTCTTGGCTTCAGCATTGCGCAGTGAAATGGAAATTGCCGTTGGATATGCCAAAATCCAAGTACGATATTGAGTTTGATGTGCTCAACCAGAGTCCGGTGTTGACAGACTCTTTGTTTGCTAAGGTCAGCTTCAAAGGCCGCGTGAATGTGATTGCCCCGCCACCAACACCGATTCCGGCACCAACAGCCACGCCGGTTCCGCCGACGCCGACTCCGGATCCAAGTGCGACGCCCGCACCTGAGGTCAGCTTCCTTCGTCATCTGTTGATCGGAGTGCAATCATGAAAAATCTAATTTTACTCGCCACCCTGGTTTTACTTTCTCTTCATGCCAAAGCCGACTTGATGAAAGATTTTGATTCGCTCGGCGGCAATGATGTTTTGCTTGAGAAAGCCAAGAAACTCAATCCGGATACGACGATCAATGTCGTGCAAGACCGGATTGTAGCAAGGCGAAATCGCTTTGAGCTTGCACCTGAATTTTCTAGTGTTCTTGGTGGCGATGCTTATACTCGCACAAACAACCTCGGTTTAAATGTGCATTTTCACATCACCCCCCATTGGTCGGTGGGCGCAAAATACAATTACTCATTTAATGAATTGCGCCCCGAAGGGCAAAACTTGATTGATGAAGCGGTCAAGCGTCGGGATGTGGTCGTCGATCGGCCGGGATATCCGGATATTGATTATGCCAAAGATGAATTCTTGGGTTTAGTTAACTGGTATCCGATTTATGGAAAAATGAATCTCTATGATCTTGGCGTTTTGCACTTTGATGTGTACGCGCTCGGTGGCTACGGCAAAATCAATTTGCGCTCAGGGCCCACCAACACCTGGACGACGGGTGGTGGCATGGGACTGTGGTTCTCTCAACACCTGACCTCGCGCCTTGAGATGCGTTACCAGAGCTACACCGGTCAACGCTATGATGGCGCTGTACAAATGAATACGACCATAGCCAGTGTGCAAGTGGGATATCTTTTATGAAGAAACGAAACATAATTTTTATTTTGCTCAGTGTTCTCACTCTCGGTTTGCAAGGCGCTCGGGCTGAGGATGATCTACTCAATATTTTAAACGGCTCAGCGGATGATAAATCTGCCAATGCGATGCCGGGTGAGATGCAAAAGAGTGAAAATGAAGTTTCCAAAGCCCTGCACCAACTGCTGCCGCAAGCGACGGCCGAGCAGACGATTTTCATCAACTTCATGAAGCAAAACGAACTTGAAAAAGCGCTTTACCAGTGGCCGGTGGCTTTTGACGAAGACGCTTTTGCGAAGTCGGCAAATGGCCATGCCCTCTATGCTTATCTTCTGTATCGCAGTGGCCTGACAGTCGTCGGTCTTGAAAACCTATTTGCAATCGATCACCCTGAGACGATTTCGCCCGTGTTAATGAAGTGGTGGAAAGCTGCGGCTCCGGACACCGAGGCAGCCTGGACGTTTGCCATTTTAAACTGGAAGCCGTTTTGGTCTGAAAACTTTGGCGTGGCCACTGAGGTCCGTTCACAAGCCCATCAGATTCTTGATCCGCAAGAAATTACTTTGGTCCAAGAAATGATCAAGAAAACCACCGTGAACACCCGTGAGCGGGCGATGCTGGAGTGGCAATTAGTTTTAGGCTTGTCGCTGAGTGATCAGGCCGGAATGGCTGCGAAGACTTTAAATCATTTGATGCAGGCCCAAAGCAATCCCATTGGCTCGGATTTAATGCTGATCACAGCGGCGCGCTTACTTTATCAAAACGGCTATTTGGATGCGGCCATTAAATATTATGAAAAAATTCCGAAGAAATCCGACTATTGGTTTGATGCTCAAGAAGAGATCGCCTGGGCCAATATTC
>JAYVXN010000285.1:0-5302 GCA_043785085.1 Bdellovibrionales bacterium
GCCAAGAGCACCAAAATCGCGCTGCCGCAAATGGCGTTGAACATCCCGCCACCGGTTTCACCCATCGGCCGCGGAATCTCTGTAAAAAAACTCAAACTCAAACCACTGGCACCTTTAAAAATCACATAAGAGAAAATGATAAACAACGGAGCGATTGCGATAAACGAAATCAAAGTCAAAATGCCAAGCCAAATATTATTGGTGATCTTACGACGCCGATCCCTCAAGCTCAAAAACACCACTCGCTTCGTCATTGCGCTACTCCACCTTTTTCAACCCGCCAAATGACTAAGCGGGCAATCGAGTTAATGACGAGTGAGACTCCGAAAAGAGCTAAGCCAATGGCCGCAAGTGAGGCCATATGCACGCCCGAGGCTTCTGGATATTCATTGGCGATAATGCTCGACATGGTTTGGCCAGGAGCCAAAAGTGCGGCAGCGATTTCATTGCGGTTACCGATGACCATGGTCACTGCCATGGTTTCACCGAGCGCTCGACCCAGACCTAAGATAATGGCGCCCAAAATTCCTGAGCGGCTGGTTTTTAAGATCGCCATTTTAATCATTTCCCAGCGAGTCGCACCGAGCGCGAGCGACGCTTCTTTAATACTCGAATTGACCGTCTTAAAGACCTCGCGGCAAATCGCTGAGATCGTCGGCACAATCATGATGGCCAAAACCAGACCAGCCGTGAAAATACCGCGCCCGCCAGAGCCCGGATCGGTAAACAGACGGCCGGCAAAATGATTGGTGAGCAGCGAGAGTTCATTGAGAGAAATATTACTAAGGCCTGTGAGATTGGCGATAAAAACCACCGGCAAACCAAGAACTGTTAAGGTATGGCCAATCACTTTTGCAAATAGCGTCTCAGGCCCCAGGCAAGACTCCAGAAACGGAAAAAACCTATTGGCTAAAAGTGGCGAAAGGACAAACACGCCCCACAAGCCGTAAACGATGCTCGGAATCGCGGCAAGCATCTCCACCAAAAAACCAATCACGCGCGCCACAGCTTTGGGCGCAAGTTCGGTTAAAAACACGGCGACACCAATGCTGATAGGGGCTGCCATCAAGAGCGCTAGAAGTGACGTCATCATGGTGCCGTAAATAAACGGCAGTGCTCCGAATTTATCGAGAGGCGGATTCCACTGTGAATCGATAAAAAACTTTAAACCAAAAGTGTGCAGGGCCGGCAGCGCCAGATTGAAAAGGAGCAGCACGATCCCGAAAAGCAAAAAGATCAAAGCCCAACTAAATGCTTTGAGAATCCAATAGAAAACTCGATCCCCAAAATGAGCTTCATGACGACGCGGAATAAGCATCGTTTCACTCTTTGACTTGCGCCAAAGCCGTGTCAGTTTGAGCACGAATTCCATCAAAGGCTTCTCCGCCACTATTTGCCGGTCTTTCATTTATGCTGAGGTTATACCCTATAGCGCACTGCGCCTATGTCAGAATTGTGTCAGGAATCCTCGGGTTTCATCTAAATCATTAAATATATTCAGTAACTTAGCGTGTAATTCTCAAGTCAATAGTTAATCATCTCTGATTGCCTGTAAATAGCGCCGTACGGTGGTCTCAAGGCCCAAATAAAGCGCGTCACAAATCAGCGCATGGCCAATTGAAACTTCATCGATCTCGGGAATAGCTTTAATGAGATAACTTAAATTCACTAGCGAGAGATCATGCCCAGCATTCAAGCCTAAGCCTTCATTGAGTGCCAGATGGGCTGATTTTTTATATGCCTCAGTCACCGACGCTTGTTTTGCCGTTCCATAAGCCTCAGCATAGGCTTCGGTGTAAAGCTCGACTCGCGCAACACCGATGCGCTTTAGAATTTTATAATCATTGGCGGTGACCGTCGCCGGATCCACAAATACCGAGGTGCGCGTGCCCTGTTTTTTTAAGCGCGCAGCTACAACTCCCAAGAGTTTTTCATTGGGAGCAATCAGCCAGCCAGCATTAGAGGTCAAAACATGCGGCGGATCTGGAACCAAAGTGCACTGCGCTGGCTTCACTTCTTCAACCAATTTCAAAAGCTCGGCGTCCGGATAACCTTCAATATTGAGCTCAACTGAAATAGCTTTTTTTAATTCATAAACATCGGAGTGGCGAATGTGCCGCGCATCCGGCCTAGGGTGCACCGTAATACCTTCGGCTCCGAAACGAATAATATCGAGACTGGCCTTGAGCACATCCGGATTATTTTTGCCGCGAGAATTTCGAATCGTCGCAAGCTTATTGAGGTTTACACTGAGTTTGGTCATGAGGAGAATTTTTATGCTCCCGAGACGGGAGAGTCAAGATGCCTGTCGTCCTTCGCGGTAATACGTCGCAATATCGGACTTGACCTGCTCAGATTTGGTTTTACGAAAGAGGTGATGAATCTTGGCATCTAATTTCGTGTCTTTGACCTTGCGAGCCGCAAAATAAGCTTGCCTTCGCACCATTTCATTTTCGCTGGTAAAAAACTCGCCAATGCGCCCGACCAGTTTTTGTAAATTAGACTCCGTATTATAAAAGACCGCATCAGAATTCTTATAATGAAAGGCAATCTCACCGAGGGCATACAAAGCACTGGCTTGATAAGAGTCATTTTTGGAATCGAGCATGCTTCTGAGAAGTCTCAGATCCCGTTTTTGCAACTCCCTGATACCTTCAAAAACTAAAGCATTTGCTCGCACTCGATTATCGGGATGCTTGATAAGTTCGCGAATCACCGAATCAGAGGCCTCAGGAGTCAAGGCACACAAAACATCAACCGCATTCGCAACCACGCGGCGATCTTGAACTTGAAGGCATTCTTGCAAAATGCGCGTGTAGATTTGGTCAAAGGAATCAGTCGAAATTAAATTCACGCCAATTTTAATGGCACTCGAGAGAAAGTAAGCCTCCCGCGGTCGACTCAGCTTCTGCCGAGCTTCAAGGAGTTGCGAAAGCAGGTGAAAATAATTTTCTTTCACCTGTGGCAGAGTCTTAAGTGCCGTCATCGTGCGAAACGATCCCAGGGCCTGCAAAAAGGTTTGCTGCTCAAGATTCTCATGATTCTCGCAAAGAAAAGCAAGTGTGGCGGCAATCTCGTTATCACTGCGATAGTACGGAAGCTGCCGATACGTCTGCTCAGTCTCCAAATTTTTGAGCACATGAATCAACGGCCGATGCTGGCGATAAGAATAAAGTTGGCGCGGCTCCGGAATCCCCTTGAGCTGTACCTTCTGCTCCATTTGACTAACGATGAGGGAGTTCACTTTCAATTCAACCGTCTCGTCATAGTAGCAAGTGTTCTCTTCTTTCTCACTGACGTGCGAGAGAATCCGCACCGTCTCAATCAGCACACTGCCCGCCAAAGAATAATTTCGCACCTGAAGGCCAAAGCGCAGACGACCATAAGCCACACTTGATTTCACCGTAAACGGATAACCAAAGTCTTTCTTAGTTTGCGCTGAGATCGCCTCAGCTGCTTTATTAATGTCGCGAACCGCACTGATCGCAGCCAAAGCCGAATTCTCAGTGTGCTCATCTTTGAAATAGTAAATAATCTCATCGCCGACAAACTCATGCACTAGACCATTGTAGCGAGAAATAATCTCAGTTGCTGATTCAAAAAAGCGATTAATACTTTGCATAAACGGCTCAACCGCATGCGTGCTAAAAATATGTGAGAAATTATTGATGTCAGTACGCACCAGCGTGCAATTGAATTCATAAGGAGGTTTTTTGCCCGATGAAATCTCCGACTGCAAAGCCGGTAAAACCTGATTTTTAAGTTTGGTATTTTGTGAGGTTAAATCTCCGACGAGATTCTCATAAGAGGTCAAACCCCGAATAAAAAGATCCGCCTCTTTGGACTTGGCCTGAATTTTCGAGTAATCCCGTTGCGGCACTTTTTTAGTATGACCAAATATTTTGAGGACCGACAAAATATCCCGCAGAAAATAAGATGCAATCAGAACAAGAATCGTCGCGACAAAAGCGAAATCAATCGCAATCGGCCCCTTCTCTTCCTCAAACCAGACTTTAATAAAATTACTCCGGTCATAATTCTTACCAAGCGTCGCCTTAAGCTTACCCTTGGCGACTGTCGCCAAATAATAATTCGGCAAAATCACCGGAGCCTTCGTCTCAGGATAATCATACTCCGCCACCTGCTTATCTTCAGGCCGCGCCTTAGATTTCAAAATTTCAGTGCCGTAGCGAATTTGATAAAAAGAAATATAACCGTTCTTAAAGGCGGTATTGAGCTGATCTTCTAAAAGCTCCATCTTGCCGGTCTCAAGCGCTTCTTTGGTGAAAAAATATTGCGTGCGAATATCGGCTTTGGCCTTTTCTTCAAACTCCGAATAAAACTGATCGGCCCGGTGCTTAATCTGCGCGAGGCTTACGCCGAGGTAAAGCGCCATAAAGACGATGCTTAAAAGTACGATGACTGGTTTTTTCTTGGTTTGAAAATTCATGCCGTCCTTTTAATTTTTCGGTACTATATAAAAGCCGCGTCCAACAATCAGCGTTTCAGCTTGTGCATCATAGATAATACGAATCTTCGGCGTCGTCGCTCCCCACTTAGATTTGCCATCAACAATCTGAATATAATACTTCGCAAGTATGGCGTGCGCATCCGAGCGTTTTAAAATTTTCTTCGCATTGGCATAACTCGACGTCAAATCTTTGATGAATTGATCGGACTCCGATCCAGGTTTTTGTTCTGAGGTGTCTGTGACACTTGCCAGACCTCTGGGCGGTTGGCGGCCAGTTCGGGATGGCACTGTCAGTGCGCTGGGGGCGCCTGGGAAAGTTGGCGTGTCGATTTGGTTTGTTTTTAGAGCTTTGGTGTTTGTCGTGTTGGCGGCGATATTGGTTTCATCGGTGGTGCTATCATCGGTTGTTGCGCTTGCTGTAGCTGTGCCATTGAATTTGGCATTGAATTTGGCATTGAATTCTGCGGGATCTAGAGTTTGTATCCGGGCGTTTGCTGTCGTGGCCGCACGCAGATTGGCGGTTTGGTTGAGGCGATCTTGGTTGACGAGATCGGCTTGTTGTCTTGTGGGCGTATCAGACCTTGGGGCCTGGGTTCTGCCTGCGGTGGCGTCAGCCACGGGGATATCTGCCGCTTGGGCTTCCGGAAAACCTAATGCGGTGAAGGTTCTCTCTGCGAACTGCACGGATCTCTCGGCTTCTTGATCGGTTTTGGCGACAATGGCGTCCGCTTCGCGGGTGTCGTGGAGCGGGATTTCGGCTTTGACTTGGGTGGTGTCGCCGTTTGCGAAAGCGAGAAGTTGTTCGGGTTTGCCGGGGGCGGATTTGGTGGA
>JAYVXN010000286.1:0-5289 GCA_043785085.1 Bdellovibrionales bacterium
TCGAACGTCGAAATGGCGAAGATGCTGATTTTGGCGTCAGAGAGCGGTTTTGCGACGGATGCAAGAATTCCTGTGAGCCCGAAATCCAATGGCCCCTTAACTTTGAGTGCGCGCCAATTTGGCTCACACTTCACTCCGTCAGGTATAGCAGCCTGCACGCAAACAATGGACAATTCAGTGCTCGTTTTGGAGACCGAGAAAAATGGGCTGCGGAGCGCCCACTCGGGAATCGCATGCGATGATTGAAGCTGAGCAACGGCATAAAGATCTTGCTGGATTTCTAGGACTAGGTTGGACGACGGTGAGCTCACAGTGTGCCCCACTTATCGGGATTAAGAACGTGTGACAGCGGGATCGATCGGGAGCCGAGTGTGATTGAAGGCTCGCGTTCAGATGGAAAGGCAATTTTGTCGAGGCCGATTGGCGGAAGAAGACGAGCAAGACTCTTGTCGAACGGAATTTCTATTCTCGAGACGAATAGACCAAGTTCACTAAGCGTTTCCTTCTCCTGAACCTCAATCAAAGCGGGAAAGCCTGGCCGCGCTAGGTATGCCGTCTTGATTTGAGCTATAGTCTTGACGCTTCTCGGGTGGAGCAACCATCCAGAGCCTGCGATCGAATGAAGAAACTCATCCATATTCAAAATGTCGATGGCCAAGTGATGGAGATCGGGTCCACGTTTATCCATTGCCCGCTGATACGCACCGGGCTTTGCCGGCTCCATCAACAGAAGCGAGTTGCAGTGATCATGCTCGACATAGATTTCTTTGGTGCCTTCGCCCTCCCACGTCTCGGCGGGGCCGGTTTGAAATCCTAACTCACGGAGAAAACTCGCAGAGGATTCCACAGATTTCACGAGAAGAGCGACGTGGCTTGGTTGAATGCGGATTTTCATTTACCCGCTCCTATATTGTCAGCTTCAATTTCGTAGTATAAATGGGTCGAATCATCGGCGTTAGCGATTCGTGAAAAGCCAATTGACTCATAGAGATAGCCAGCTTCAGGATTATGAGTTCGAAGTCTGAGAAGTCGAAAGCTCCGCTTTGAATGATCCATGATTTTACCCATGAGAAGTCTTGCAAGCCCCTGCCTTCTATACGCCTCACGAATATAAACATGGCGCACCCTTCCCACAGACGGGTCATTCGCATAGGGATCTACATTCACGCCTCCGACTCCGACCAAAGCGCCATTCGATTCACGTAAGCCAAAGAGGATTTCGTTTCTCTGCTGAAAACGATTTTTGTCAGCTTCCCATTCAGCTTTCATTTTCATGAGGAAGTCGTGACCGTGCAGTTGCGACTCTGCGACAAGCTCCTCAAAATCAAAAGGCAAATCTTTGAGACACTCAATCTGAATTTTCATCAATTTTGCCATTTCAAGGCGGTACTTGAATAGATCACAAGTGAGGTCGTGTTTTTGAAATCCGTTTGCTTCTCGTGACTCTCTTAAGAATCCAAGACGCTCCAAAAGCGTCCAACTCGCTGGATTGTCCACAGCCGCGGTTGCGATGGCGTGCTTGACTCGATTGGAGGTTCGCATGAGTCCGAGTAGCTGACGCACGGCTTGTGTCGCTAGGCCCTTCCCCCATTGTCCACGCTCAAGGAAGTACCAGACCTCATACGACTGCGAGTTCGCGTCCCGCTCATCTGCGCCTATGATGCCGAGAAACTGATCGTCAGCGCCGCGAATCGTAAATGGCCCAAAGTGATTCGGATTTTTTCCATAGTATTCAACAACTTTTTCGATTCTTGCTTGGCAAGATTCAAAATCGGGCGTGATGGTCCAATTGGTAAACTTTGCCGCGTCCCTGTCTGACCAAAGTTTGAAGGCATCGGCCACATCGGCAATTTTCAGAGGCCGAAATTTGAATTCGATTAGGTGTCCATCTGAAACCATAGATCAGGGCCTCGCCGCGAGACGATGCGCCTTCGCAACCTCTTGGACATGTTCACCAGCGACGAGCATGTGGCCCTCAGCAGCGAGTGTGTGAGCGCAGCCGCGAGGAACCTCGCCCGACCTGAAGTGAGCAGCCGCGGTCTTCGCATGGGCGACAGCCTTTTCAAGTTCAGCTGTGATTTCGTCCAAACGCCTGGCTTGGTCCTCTAGTTTTTCATTCGGCGCACCCATGAGTTTCTCCTAATGCTATTGCTGATTTTGCGGTAGACCATCGCCGAATTCGTAGTAGTCACCCTTGTCAGCAACGAAAATATGTCTCTCGAGCTTCGTATTGGTTGGGCCATCAAAAGCGCCCATATAAATGCCAATCCAATCTCGGTAAATAGGGTCAAAGAAAAGGGATGACCCACAGGTTTTGCAAAATCCTCGTCGAACTTTTTCGGATGATTGAAACCAGCCAATATTATCGACGCCCAAGATCTTCACGCGATCGCGAGGAACATCCGTTCCAGCTTCATAGTGGCCTGTATGCTTTCTGCATTTCTTGCAATGGCAAGCGGTTGGCGCAGGTAGATCACCTGACACTTCGAAACTTACAGCACTGCATAGACATGATCCCTTATGCACTAACTCCTCCAATCCGAAGTTTAGCATCCGCCCACTGCTTCGAAAGAAATGGAGAAACTTCGCCGAGTACGCTTACTTTTTCTAATAACGGGAAGAATGTTGCTGGTTGTTTGCGAATCCATTCGCCAGTTGGTGTAGGCAAAAGGGTGCCTGCTCCCTCAAACGAGAATCGCTCAGGCTTTACAAGGCCATTCGGAAAATGTTGATCGAGATAGGTGACGACATCGACGACCGATTCGTGAGGAAGAGTTTGATTTGTCCTCTCGGCCCACAATGCCAGAGCGCTGAGACCGCGAAGCACATCGTAGAGGTAAAACCTCGGAAAGCAGAGCTTTGTCCATAGTTCAGCGCTTTTGCGCTCACTAGCGTTGTGATTTGTCGAGGATCCTAGCCTCAGCTGACGGTTCATCAAGAATTGGGCTCCTTGGTCAAGAAAAGCCTTCTCTTCGATTGTCCAAGGCCTGTTGGTGTACAAGAGGACCGCTTCAAATGCCGCGATTGTTCCGACCATCGAGGTTGGGCACTCGTCTTTGACAAGGTAAGCTTCGTTGTCACAATTGAGTCCGCCGTCAGCCATTTGGTACCGCAAAAACCATGGGCGAATCCAAGCGAGTTCTTTATCTACGTCTACGCCCCAAGCCGAGAGCACTTGGTAGACGTTGCCGAGTTGGCAATGGCAAGAGCTACCTCGGTAAGGATCGACGCCTTCGGGCATGTCCTCGGGATGAATCGGAAAAATCTTGAGCGGCAGGCGGTTGAGCGAAGCGACGTAGCGTTCAATCATCGGCTTGGGGATGCGTTTCGTTTCGTCCATTTCGTGCAGCAGAAGCATATGCCACCAGGGCGCATTCCATTTCGGCCAATAGGCATCGGCATCGACAGTTCGAAGAGCTTCATCTGACGAAAGGTATTTTACAGAATTTTCGATTTCAGACTGGTACTGCATTTGTCGGCCTCCCTAATGATCTTTCAAATATTCCGTGGCTGTTGAAAGTGCGTCAGTACCCGGCGGTACCGCGATGTCTGGCCGAATCCCAGTCTTTTCAATGAATCGATTGTCATAGAACTTGTCGTAATGAGTTCCCATTTGGACGACAACTTTACTATTGGGCAACAGCATAGGACTGACATCTCCAAAATGGATATAGCCTCCAGTGTTTTCGCCAATCCGTTTTACCTGAGGATGAAATTCAAAAGCGGAAATTGTACTTTCGCAGCTCGAGGCGCAGCGCCGATCGGTTAAAATTAAAATGGGGTGAGCGAATTGCTCGGCCGTACCGGAGTGCTTGCGGCCACTCTGAAAATCTCCCTCTGCTTTTTCAGTGTAACCGTCAGTATTTTTGGTCTTTGCCAATGCTAGCGTGTCCAGTCTGCTTCGGTAGTTTCTAATTAAGAAGTCTTCTGGTTGCTTGTGTTGCTCCAGGTTTCGTTCCAACTGATAGGCAAACATATTGGCATAAAGGGCTTGTGTTTCCGGAGTGACCCTCTGGAACTGTGTTTCTTCACCTTGCCGGAAATTTTTTCCATAGAAAATCCAAGCCAACTCAAAGCCAGTGGTGTCGTCACCGCCATCATTGCCCCGCATATCAATAACCGCGGCTTTGACTTTAGGAAGCTTGGATTCAACCTGCTCAAGAAAACCCTTCCATACTGAACTTTCGTAAAATGGAAGTGCAGTGATAGAGATAAACAAAACTGGCTTTTTGTGGATCTTCCTAATTTCCACTGCCCATGGCTTATCCATATTTTTTTCGTAGAAGTTGTTTCCGACCGATCCGGTTGGAGTTTTGGACTTTCGATAGTCCGAGCGCTTTCCATCAAGTCTTGCCGAGAGATGGTTGTCCGGAACTTCAGTCAGAATCTCGTCAATACGGTCTCTCAGGGATTGAGGTGTCATCGGTCCCGATACTGTCGAAATTCTTGTCATCATTTGCTGAAATGCACCTGAGGGCAGGAAATCGCGTCCGGCGTACCCTCTATCAAGCGCATATTTTAAATAGCTGACGTCAGTGGCAACTTGGTCTTGAGTCAGTTTTTCCGGCGCTTTTTCGACTATATGATCTGGTGGAATTAGCAAATCATCAGGTGAATATTTTTGGGGAGGCGTTGAGCAAGCGACCAACACCAACGCGTAAAAAACCGAGCAAAAGGCATGGGCATGCCTTTTACTCACCGTCGGTGAGCATGGAACATTTCGCGTAGCTAAGTTTTGTTTTTCTGAATCGTGCGCCACGTGGGTCCCTCAACCTTTGGGAAACCTCACGCACCAACGCACCTGGAGGGCGTTGCCTTGAATTTTAGAATTTTGAATTATCCTGGAATTTCGAGTACTTAGACACTTTCTCCAGGTGCGAAAGTGGTTGCGGGGGCCGGATTTGAACCGACGACCTTTGGGTTATGAGAACATTAACCGGGTTTTTTCAAGTATCTGAAATTTCTGATTAATTTATAAATATTAGATATTTAGCGATGAAATCGAGTTGGGCGAATTGAGGCCAAATTAGGTTGTTTTTGAACCCTCGTGGACTATCGGTGGCCTATCGGTGCTGGTAGGGGCCAGTGCCACGAAGGTCAGAAAAAAACGGATTTCCAGATCGACCATCCACCCTCCCTCCTGTCTTTCACGCTGTTTTTAAACGGGGACATTCAAGAGATTTTGCCCGCCCTTTAACCTCTTGAAATGTCCATCATTCAACGTCTCGGTTCGCTCTTCGCAGTTCCTGACCACCCGCTCTCAACGAGTTGATTGTGGGTGGTCAGGAA
>JAYVXN010000287.1:0-1528 GCA_043785085.1 Bdellovibrionales bacterium
TCGACTTTCAAATCGACTTCGGTCTCCAGCAGCTGATCCTGCAAAACACTAGTCCAAAGTTTTTTGTCAGTTTGATCTGATTCCACCTGAAAACCGGTGGAAAGCTTTTGTTTAATCGGTTCAATGGTCGAATACGGGATTACTAAGGTAATCGTACCGTTGGCGTTTTCAAGTTCGACGTCAAAGGTCGAGGCGATCACCACATCCGTCGGTGGAACGATACCAACGAATTGCGGGTTGACTTCGGTTCGCACAAAACTGCAATCAATACGTTCAACCGAGGCCCAGGCATTTTCTAAATCCTCGATCGCAAGCCTAACGACTTTCTCAACAATCGTGAGCTCGATCGGCGTAAATTCTTTGCCCTCGATCTTTGCGTAAGGGCGATCATCCCCACCAAAAAAGCTATCCACTAAGGCATAGGCGAGCTTTGATTCAATCACCAGAAGTGCCGAACCGCGAAGCGCGTTGAAGCGCAAAACGCTCATGCATGTGGGCATTGGCAGCGTATTAATGAATTCGCCGAACTTTAGAAAGTCCGTACTGGCATGATTGAGGGCCGCAATTTTTCTTAACGCTGACGACAGTGACACGCGAAAGGCACGCATGAATTTTTCATAAATAACGTCAAGCTGCGGAAGGCGGCCGCGGATAATGCGGTCCTGGCTGGTCAAATCGTAAACGACGACAACCCGGTTATCCTGCTTCCCACCACCACCGGCATCAGGTGTGGTCTGCGCCAATTCACCTTCCGATACCGCCGCGAGGAGCGCATCTACTTCACTTTGCGAGAGGACCTGATTCATCCATGAACCTCGGTGACAATCGTTTGATCCCTGCTCACCATGAGCAAGAGTTAGTTAAAAATAAACTCAGTGAAGAGAACTTTCTTAATCTTACCTTTAGTTAGGAAAGAATTCACTGTATCTCGAATCTCATCTCGTAAAAATTCTTTGCCTTCTGTCGCCTGCAATTGGCCGTACGTCTTGCTTGAGAGAAGAATAATAATAATGTCGCGAATTTGTGGCTTTCGCTTTTCGATTTCTTCTGAGACCTTCTCGCCTTCTACTTCCAATTCCATGTTCACTTTCAAAATTTTACTGCCGCGCGCGCCAGCTAAATTGACGAGAAAAGTTTCCATTGGAATGGTCTTGCCGAGAAACTCAGGTTCTTTCGCTTCTTCTTCTTTTTGCGCTTCATGTTCGCCTTGCACGACATCTTTCACACCGGGCTCAGCAGCTTCTTTTTGTTTGCCCTTCATTACCATCATGACCATGGCTAACATCGCGATGATATTGACCACGATCACGATATAAAGAACGATAGGTTTGCCCCCGCCATTAGGTGCGGCTTCTTTTCCCGTGGGCCCTGCTTCTTTTGCTGCTTCTTCAGCCACTGTGTCCTCCTGCTCAACTCGACTCGCTAATGGCATCGACCAACGGCGAACGAAGTCCTCTGGCTTTCAACAAAGCAACTCAGATGCCAAACAGACAATCGTCGGTTTTGTGCAGTCAGTGCCAATACAATG
>JAYVXN010000288.1:0-1526 GCA_043785085.1 Bdellovibrionales bacterium
CTTCAAATTCCGAGTATAGCAAAATAAATCGTGTTTTCGCAGACTTGAGATTCCCGAGTTTTTGCACGAAAATGATTTATGCGTGCAGTTTTGTGTCTCATTTTCGATCTAACATTGTTGTTTTACAGGCTGGTCAGGCCCGGCGGTAAGAGTGCGCTGGTGGCGGAACTTCTGTTGTGCCGCCAACAACTGCTGGCACTTCGCCGAAAAAAGAAGCGAGCTCCAAAACTGACATCTACGGACCGAGTTGTATTTGCGATCATGTCACTTTTTATCAGTAGCCGCCGACTCCACAAACTCTCAATCGGTGTTGCGCACTCAACGCTGATTGGTCTTCATCGAGCTTTGGTTCAGCGCAAATACTCAAAACTCTTTGCAAATCGGGGCCGCAAGCCCGGGCCCAAAGGTCCATCAAAAAAGCTCATCGAATTGATCGTTGGAATCAAATCCAAAAATCCCCGCTACGGCTGCCCGCAGATCGCCCTTCTAGCATCGGCGTTGACGGGTGAATCGATCGACGAGCAACTGGTCAGGCGGATCCTGCGACGCCATTACCGGCCCTTACCAGGAGGTGGCGCCTCGTGGCTGAATCAAATCGGCATTGCTAAGGATGCCCTCTGGTCGATGGATCTGTTTTGCTGTGAATCCATCACGCTCAAAACCCATTGGGTGATGATGGTGATTGATCACCACACTCGGGAGATCATAGGTTTTGCCGTCAAGTCTGGGACTATGACTGCCGAAGACGTCTGCAGGATGTTTGCAAGTATTCGATTTCAGTCAGGGCGAAGCCCAAAGTATCTCAGTACCGACAATGATCCGCTCTTCAAGTTTCACCAGTGGCGTGCAAACTTAAGAATTCTTAACCTCAATGAAATCAAGTCGGTGCCGGAAACGCCGTGGTCGCATCCATTTATTGAGCGCGCGATCGGCACTGTCAGGCGAGAGTGTCTTGATGAAACGCTATTCTGGAATGCAAAGGGGCTTGATTCACAGCTTCAAGAATTTGCTCTCTATTACAATGAAGCTCGCGTTCATTCGTCCATTTCAGGACAAACCCCGCTTGGACTCAGTGGCAAAGGCCAGCTGACAAAGATCGATCTTAGAAACTACGGCTGGCAATCGTACTGCTGCGGCCGATTTGCGGTACCGATAGCCGCCTAAAGCTGGAATTTGAAGACCCGCAGGCTGACTTAGCTCAGCTTGAGCGGGCGCAAAAGGCCGCACCCGAAATCGTGCATGAACTGATTTTTCACCCCAATGCCCAATTACGGTCGTCTTGGCAACCCTGGGATGGCGCTCTTTAACAGGGGTTTATTTTAAAGCGCTACGCACATGCGCTGAAAACGCATCCATGACCCAAACGACAAAGGCGATGACTAAGATAATGCAGCCCACTTGCGGCCAACGAGACTGGCCCTGATATTCCATCAGCATTGTGCCGATACCGCCGCCGCCGACAAAGCCCAAAATCGTGGCCATGCGAACGTTGATATCCCAACGATCAATTGTATAGGAGACATACG
>JAYVXN010000289.1:0-5249 GCA_043785085.1 Bdellovibrionales bacterium
TGGCGGCTCGCGCAGGAAAATCTGGACGAGGCGTACGTACACCGTACGTTGAGTCCAGATTTTCTGAGCAAGTCGTCAGATTCGGGCTTCTGGAGCAAGTCGTCAGATTCGGGCTTCTGGAGCAAGCGTCAGCGGTTCCGACCGAAAGTTTATGCAACATTGGGGTTTAGTTTACCAAGTGCGCGGCAAGGACTAGTAGCGGAGAGCCTTGATAAAAGTCCAAAGCGCATAATCCAACCAGCGAAATGAATTCAAGGGGGTTTTGTGACGGGTCAAGTATCCCATATGGCCCCCAGTTTCTTCTAAATGCAGATGGGCGAGTGGCGAGCGCTTGGCTTCAAGGTAGTCGTGACAAGGAACAAACGGATCATCTTTTGCCGTTAAGAGAATGGTCGGAATTTGAATGTCCTTTAAAAACTGATTGGCCGAGCAGGTTTGATAATAGTCTTCGCGATTTTTAAAGCCACCCGCTGGCGCCGTATAAAGATCGTCAAAATCATGAACCGTAGAATTCCAAGAAAGCTGAAACTTCGGAATTTTCGCGCCGACTTTTTCACGGGCATCGACTTCTGTTTTCAAATCTCGAATAAAGCGGTAATCATAAATTCGGTTCAGACCGACCTTGAGTAAGCGTGAAGCTTGCTCCAAATTGATCGGAGCGTTGACCGAAATCGCCGCATCTGGGCCAATATGCGCGCGTTGTTTAGCGGCGAGCAAAAGCAAAGCATTGCCACTCAGTGAAAAGCCAATCGCCAGATGGATGTGATTGGGAAAAAGTCTTCGCCCTTCTTGGATCACGGCTGAGAGGTCTTCGGCGCGACCTGAATGATAAGGTTCAAGTGCCAAACCTGCGCCATCACCGCAGCCCCGGTGATTGGTCATGAACACCGTGTGGCCTAATGAGCGCGCGAGTAAGGCGGTTCGTTGCATGTAAAAACCGTGGGAGTATCCCGCCAGCCCGTGAAAAAGGTAAACCACGACGGGACTTGAGCCACGATATAAATGCGTCACAAGTTTGTCGCCGCCGGAAACAGCAATCTCTTTGAGCTCTCCCGCTTCCTGGAGTTCGGGCGACGGCAGCAAGTGGCCTAAAATTGTTTGCAAATGGCCGCTCTTTGCCCACCAAGGAGAAGCGCAAGGCAGAATTTTGCTGCTGAGTGCAAATTCGATATTCATCAAGCCCATCCTACTCATTGTTGGGCTTCGCGAGCAAGCTTCGACTCACAAAATAATCGCGACATCTTGGAATTTTAAGATTTCAAAGGCATGCTAACAGACATGATGCATATAAAAGTAGCGACAGAAAATTACGAGAAGTGGCTCTCAAAACATCTTCGCTTAGTGCCGAGTGATCTCGCTGAGAAACATCGGCTGATGAAAGAGGACGTATTTTATTTTTTACGGGCGACCTACTATCGCTGGGCCCAACACTGGGATGTCGTCGCGGGTTCAATGCAAAAGGCGCCGCAGACGTTAGCAGTCTTAGATCTGCACATCGAAAACTTCGGCACTTGGCGCGATGCGGACGGACGGCTAGTTTGGGGCATTAATGATTTTGATGAAGTCTTTCCGTTTGCTTATCCCCATGACTTGGTCCGGCTCATTGTGAGTGCCTGGTTTGCTTGCGCGAGTGGTAAATTTTCGATTGACCGCGAAGGCGCCCTAGCAGCGGTCTTGGACGGCTATGCTCGGGCCTTAGGCGATGGACCCGAGCCTTATGTTCTAGAAGAAAATCATTATTGGTTGCGGGAGATCGCGCTTGACGATTTGCGCCAGCCTGAAAAATTTTGGGAGAAAATGCAAGCGCTGCCTGATGCCGAAAATTTGATTCGTAAAAAAGTTCGCAATCTGCTCGAGAATGTTTTGCCGAAAGAATGTGAATTTGCTATTCGCCATCGGTCGGCCGGACTCGGAAGTTTGGGGCGCGAACGTTTTGTCGCAGTGGCCAATTGGCATGGCAGCTTCATCGCTCGTGAGGCTAAAGCCTTAGCGCCTTCAGCTTATTTATGGGCGAGTGAAAAAAGAGGACAAAAGATTTTATATGAGAAGGTTCTAAAGACTGCGAATCGCGTACCTGACCCTTGGGTGGCGGCGCGCAAAGGTTGGCTTATTCGGCGTCTGGCACCGCACTGCTCAAAAATCGACTACAGTCATTTACCTAGAAAGCGCGACGAATTTGAGCTCCTGGAAGCCATGGGTTTTGAAACGGCCAATATCCATTTGGGTTCGTCTACGCGAAAAGAAATCAAGGCTGACTTTTCTTCCAAACGCCGACGGCAAATCAAAGATTTGGCCAAAACCATGGAAGCGCTCATTCGCGAGGACTATCAAAACTGGAAAAGTAAAAAGTAGCCTTCGTCGCTCAGGACTTTCGTCTAAGAAATTGCTGTGACGACGCAAGTTCAATTAAATTTAATATTTGTGTGGTTGCCTGTAAGGCGCGACAATAGATTCCTACAGAGATGCTTACTGTGACAAAAGGCAGGGTCTAGACATGCGATATCTTATTCTCCTGTTTTTGTTCGGGGTGGCGTTCCTTGGCGGCTGCGCTGGTGAACAGCATGTCCCGGCGAAAAACGTCATCACCCATGAGGTGTCGATTTCTCATTTGATTTCAGACGGGCATAATCCTGGATGTTTGCAAATGTTTAACAACTACTGCACGCAACTCTATTCGCCTGAAGCCATGGGTAATTTAGTGTTGACGAGCCACAATCGCACGCTCCGGGTCCTGCAAGGGCAGACCACAAATGATTTTAGTTTGATTTTTTTTGAATTTGCTAAAGCCAAATTGGCAGCTATCACGCGCCTGCCTGAAGATTTCAAGGTTTCTCTTATCCGCCAGCAATATTTCATCAAACTACGTGAGTTTATTAACCGCTCACCGCGCGAAAATATGACGATCCAGACGAGTATTCAGCTCGCCCGACTGGAATCGGATCTTGAAACAGTGTGGAGCAATGCGCTCCAAGAAACAATGTTGCGGCGGATGGATAAAAAATATCCTGGCTTTCACAAAATCAAAGAGCTGCAAGTGCCCCTTGAACTCTCGCTTGAACAAAGCCGCATGCTGGATAAATTAAAATCGGAAATAGCGGTCGCTGTTTGGGCCAAACATCCCAAATGGCATGATGTTGAAAATCGTTTTGCTGAACTCAAAGACACTTATGTCAAAGTCATCTCACGGATGAAGATTCCAGATGAGTTGAAGGCGAGATGGTTGACGCGCATTCAAAGAGTGCGCCTAGTGATTCCGGGATCGCATCCAGAGCTCAATGCACCCGATTGCGCGTCAACAACAGTCAATGCCTTCTACCAACGTTATGAGAATATTATGACGGTGTGTGCAGGTGATTTTAACAGCGAAGATATCTTGCAAACTCTGGCTCATGAACTGGGCCACGCGCTTGATTTTGAAACCAGCCTAGCGGATTTTAATTTAAATTCAGGTCTCGGCCAAGCAATTACCAAGGTGCGTGCCGACCTTTGCAGCCGAAACAGTTTTGATTGCCAGGAGTGGTCAAGCTTCAAGGAGCGGTATCAAGAGAGACTCGAAAAACTCACACATTTTGAA
This sequence comes from Bdellovibrionales bacterium, assembly GCA_043785085.1. GTDB lineage: Bacteria > Bdellovibrionota > Bdellovibrionia > Bdellovibrionales > JAMPXM01 > JAYVXN01. The sequence continues at coordinate 3,575 of JAYVXN010000289.1, forward strand.
GCCGAAGTGCCGCAGCTGCAAAGATGTTTGAAACGGCACCCGTCGGATAAAATACCTGTCGAGGCGGATTATCAAAGATGGGCCGATTCGCATGTCGCAGAACAGCTGACATCGATCGCGGAAAATGGGTTTTTCTTGCGCTTGATCAAAGCGAAAATGCCGACCATTGCCGGCCATTTCAATGAAAATCCATATTATATGAATCCTTGCAACTATTATGTGAATCACGAAAGCAATATGCCGCTTGACGATGAGTTGACAGCATTAACTTTCTACACGGCGGAGTTTCGTTGCAGTCAAGGCGAGGACAAAGATCGCATGAAAACCAGCGTTGAAAAAGCCAAAACAATGATGGTTGAAATCGTCGCCCAATTGATGAAAAACGAAGGTGAGTTTTCAGCTCGTGAGCGCATGGAGCTTGAAGGATTTTCTAGTTCGCCGATTGAGCGCTTTGCTGATGTTCTTGGTAGCTATGTTTTTGCCGAATATCTACGGCACTTGCCGGATCTCTCGGAGCGACGCGGTCTTTTTCTCGCCAGTAATGCCTGGCAGTGCCAAAGGCCTTCGCTCAGTCGTGATTTTCCGGAAGAGGATGCCGTGCAAAAGTCTTATTTAAAAGACCCGCACACGGATGGCTTTACGAGAAAACAGGAGGTTTTAAGCCAGCCTGTGCGTACTGTCTTGTCATGTGAAAAGGACTTTGAAGCCAAAGAATGTACGCTCGACATCGAGCCGCCTCAAATCCAGCCAAATCAGGCTCAGCCAAATCAGGCCCAGCCAAATCCTAACAGGAGCTTGCCTTCGACCACCAAAACGGCGTCCGATGAAGCCTCTCAACCGAACACTGGCGCGGCTTCGTGTTTCGGGGAGACCTGCGGCTTCAGATAGCGCGTCAGCCACTCGAGTGAAGAGCGAATCAAAGTCGGCAAGGCTCCGGCTTCGGAAAATTCTTGGCTTGCTCCAGGTAAAATCAGAATTTTTCTTTCACATTTCATTTGCTCAAGTGCCTCTTGGCCTAGATAAATTCGCGGCGTATCCAGGCCACCGACAATGAAAAGTGTGGGTGCTTGCAAATAGGGAAGATAGTGGCTGGTTAAATCTGGACGTCCACTGCAGCTCACGATCGCTTTGGCCTTAAACCGTAATTGCACGGCCGCTTCTAAACTGGCGGCCGCCATCTCGCCAAATGCCAGGTAACCGACATAGAGATCGCGAATCTTTTCTTGATGGGCAATCCACTCTGTCGTAATGCCCAGGCGATGTGACAGAACATGGATGTTGTTGGATATTTCATTTGGTTCGATTAAATCCGGAGCAAAACTCACGAAGCCTGAATTTTGTAATACTCTTGCGATCAGTTGCAGGCGCATTGACTTGCGGCCACGCGGCCCATTATCCAATAGAATGACGACGGCTTTGGGTTGATGCGGAATACTGATTGTCGCGCGCAGCTTGAGTCCTGATTCAGAAATCCAAATTTCCTCAGGTGTGCCACTGAGAGCGTTTTGAATTTCTTCGTCTTGAACGGGTTTAAAGGAATCGAAAAAGCGATGCACCGAAAAGTACAAAGGCGGCGTCAACAGCGCGAAGACCTGAGCGTCCATGGCTTCAATTTTCTGAACTTGATCTGGAGCCATCACAGGGGTAGCGACGATCAATTCGCGCGGGGAGTAAT